>CALKVB010000039.1 GCA_937996605.1 uncultured Oxalobacteraceae bacterium
ACAGTGGATATTTTGCAAGACTCGTTCATCACTTTTTTTCAGAAACCAGATGTTTGGAAAATGATTGCGTTTGCCTTCTTATTTCGACTCAGTATTGGTTTCCTTGAGAAGATCGGCCCATTCTTTATGTTAGACCCACTCGCCAAAGGCGGCTTGGGTTTGTCGAATGAGTTGCTCGGTTTGGTGTACGGCACCTATGGTTTAGCGGCTGTGCTTTTAGGCTCTTTGTTGGGGGGATGGTTTGTAGCGCGCGGCGGTTTGAAATCGACCTTGTTTATACTGTGCTGTGCGGTGAATATTCCTAACATCACCTTCTTAATTATGAGCTGGTACTTGCCACAGAATTTAGTGTGGATCAGCGCGGGTGTGATCATCGAAAAATTCTCCTTTGGCTTTGGCTCGGTCGGATACATGATTTACTTGATGCAGGAGCTAGCGCCTGGAAAATACACCACGACGCACTATGCTTTCGGTACCGGCTTAATGGGCTTGTGCGGGATGTTAACTGGCATGGTCAGCGGGTTCTTGCAAGAATGGATGGGCTATGTGAATTATTTTGTTTTCGTGATGGTGGCGACTATCCCATCCTTCTTGGCATGCTGGTTTGCACCATTTCACCACACCGATGTAGCAGCGCGAGCTGATCAAGGGAATTCTGAACCAAGCAAATTGGCCGCTACAGTTCATTGACTTATTGACCTCTCGATCTATCGATCAAGGCTGGAGACGCCAGAGTATATTTTTCACATGACCTGATTTACACTACTCGCCAGCAGAGATTGTGCTCTGCTGGCGAGTCGTCAATGAGGAAAGGTGAACGATGTTTTCTTGGCGTTGGATTCTGATAGCAATTGTGATTTTTGGTGGTTGGCATCAATGGAAGCAACGCACGCAAAAGCCCGTTTACCAATCGAATGGGGTCTTGGTTGCTCGCGATCCTGTTCAAACCAATTTGGACCGCGGAGAAGTCTGGCAGAAGGACAATTACACGATTAAGGCATTGGCCGATTTTGATATCGAGGCGCGTGTTCTGTCGAAGGAATTGTATAGCTCAGGTCGTGAAGCGGATTTATCTCCTGTTGATCTGGCGCTGGGCTGGGGTTCAATGTCCGATTCAGAAGTGTTAGCTAAACTCAGTATCTCACAGGCCAATCGCTTTTATTTTTATCGCTGGGAAAATGAAGCACCACGTCCGCCCGCAGAAATCGCCAGCCACAGTGCCAACATGCATATGATTCCAGCGGACGCAAAGATTGAAAAAATTCTTAAAGAGGTGCGACCTGGGCAAGTGGTGCACATAAGTGGAAAGCTGGTCGCCGTGAATGCGCCAGACGGTTGGCATTGGCAATCGTCGATGACACGTGACGACACCGGTGCGGGGGCTTGTGAATTGATTAGGGTGGAGAGCGTTGAGCTTCGTTAATCGTGTCGACTGCTTTTTCTTGTTGCGCCTGATGTAGGCAAACGCGATTTCGCCCCAGTTGTTTGGCCTGATACATTTCTTTGTCTGCGATCTTGAGTAAATCGCGTCCTTGTCTAGTCTTACCAGCGAAACTCAAACAACCTATGCTGGCGGTGCAACGATGTTGAATCAATAGTTTCATATTCATTGTGGTCGATTGTAGATTAAAAGGCTCAGCAATTTTGCCGCGTACTTTTTCTGCAATCTCTAACAAATATTCATCTGCATGCGCTTTGTCCGCATGTAGTTCATTAATCACGATGACAAACTCATCGCCACCAAAACGGGCAACGGTATCGACTTCTCGAATGCAAGCACGTAAACGATGTGCGGCCTCAATTAAGAGTAAGTCACCAACATCATGTCCGTGCTGATCATTGAGCGGCTTAAAATTATCGAGATCGAGCATCATGAGCCCTGCGTACTTCCCGGTGCGCTTACTTGTAGCAATTGCCAGATCAATTCTGTCGTTCAGAAGTCGACGATTTGGCAAATTCGTGAGTGGGTCATAAAACGCTAGATTTTGAATTTCCGATTCTAGTTTTTTATACTCTGAAATATCTTTAACAGTAGCGATATAGCTGATGATCTGTCCTTGATCATCGAATACCGTAGATGCCGCGACGGAAACTGGAAAACGTTCGCCATTTTTTCGCATGAAGACGAGATCAAAATTGCCATGTTGTTGATTCATGGTTTTTCTCATTGCAGCATCAATTGCCGCAAGCTCTTCATTTGGCCAATATGGGAAAGGTGAACTCGTTCCCAATAGCTCTTCTCTAGAAAAGCCTGTCATCTTGCACAGCGCTGGATTTACTTCGGTAGTAAATCCATCCTTATTCACGATCGAGACACCATCGCGCAAAGCATCGATCATGCGCTTAGAGAAAATTAGGGATTGCTGTAAATGCTCTTGTGTTTGTTTCTGTGCACTGATGTCGACATGGGTTACTACAAAGCGACGCGGTGCGAGGTTGCGCATTGCTGTTACTCTGACAAAAAACCACCTTTGTTGTTGTGGTGAATGGCAGGGATACTCGAGCTCGAAGCGATCGCGCTTACCCTCAACCAGCTCTTTAAATCCAAGATAGAATTGACTTGCGCTTTGAAGTTCGGAAGAGAGGCTTTGAATCGCATCGGTGCACGCCTTGAGATAGTTGTCCCCTTCATGACGATGCGTTTCATCACCGCCGTTCTCTACGTAAAAGTCTTTCCATGCCTGATTTACAGCGATGATTTTCCCTTCTTCGTCGAGTACGCATACATTGGCGGCAATACCATTGAGAATCGAGTGAGCAAAAGCGTGTGACTTTTCTAGCTCAGCTTCCATTTTTTTTCGTTGACTGATGTCGTGAAAATTAACAACCACGCGAAGAAGTTGACCTGAGCTAGAAAAATCGGGGAAGGCACTGACGATCAGCCAAACAATATCTGCTCGCCCAGGTGAGAGCACACCGAGGATGCTCTCGCGTAGAGGAGTTAAGGTGGAAAGAACTAGACTGACGGGATAACGTTCAGGAGCTAGCCGATTACCTTCGGAATCGATAAAGCACCAATTCGGATCAATCACCCGCTTACCGAGCATTTGATCTTCACTTAAACCCAAGAGTTCAGCGGCACGATGGTTGCTAAAAATAATGCTGGTATCTGGCGCGTGAACTACCACACCGGTATGGAGGTTGATCAATACATCAAGGCGTACATCTGACCTAGGTTTGGTTTTCATATCGTTTGCCTTGTCTCAAGGGCAATGTCTGTTTCTTGTTATACGAACGATTTGTCAAATGCGGTCTTTATTTTTATACGAGGCTCGTTATTTTCTTAGCGTAGCAAAGCAAAGTGGAAAATACAATTTGATTTCTGTGGTTTTCGAATCTATCCGTGGTGAATTCGATAAAACTTCGTTAAATTTAACTTTCTTTGACGCTTTAAAATGTCTATGATTGGACGAAATCACTATTTTTTTCGTCCGCTGCATAGAAGTATTTGTACAAGATTTATTTCAAGGAGTTGGTCATGGATAGAAGAGATTTTTTGAAAACTTCAATTGCGAGCAGCATGGCATTGAGTTCTAGTGTTTTTGCAGCGGAAAAGAAAGCAAACACTGTTCAGTATCAATTGCGCGGCACCGATGTGAACGGAAAACCCTTGGATCTCAAAGAATATTTGGGGCGCACAGTATTAGTGAGTTTCTTTACTTTTGATTGCAGCGTTTGTTCACACGACTTGAAATTAATGCGTGATTTCTATTTGCGCAATGTGAAAAAAAAGTTTGTGCTGTTGGGTGTGAATATTGATCAGAATAAGAAAGATCTCGACGAATATAATGACGCGACGACTTTGGCCTACCCTAAAGATCAACGCTTTCCAACCGTGTGGCGCTTTGCGCCTGGTCATCAAGATAATTTTGGAACGCTAACTTCAACCCCTACGCACTTCGTCTTAAATCCTAAGCATCAATTGATGTTCAAACGCGATGGTGCATTTCTTCCCGAAGATTGGGATAATTTGTGGCTTACCTTACCGTAACGATAACGATAACGGTAAGAGCAGAACTCTTACGGTCACTCAACTTGCCCACATTTCATTGAAATTTTTAAATGCCCATTTGGTCACGTCTTCTTGGGCGATGATTTTCTCGGCTTTGACATCGATGGTCGGCTTAGACAAGTCGATCATTTCGGTGGGAATGTAGCTCTTTGACTTGGTCGAAAAGAAGACTTTAACCTTGGGTGCAACTAAAGATTTTGTTTGCTCCATAACTACCGCTAAGCGCCCTGAAGCAAGCCTGACGAGCGAGCCAACTGGATAAATGCCAACGCTACTCACAAAGGCTTGAAATACGCCTTTGTCATATTGCGCTTCGCACCACTCTCCCATCAATTTGATGGATTCGGCCGGTTCCCAACCGGCTTTATAAGGACGATTTGAGGTGATAGCGTCATACACATCACAGACCGCACCCATCTTCGCAAATACGCTGATTTCATTTGCTTTAAGGCCATCTGGATAGCCACTGCCATCGACTCTTTCATGATGATGTAAAACCACATCCAAAGGCACAGGATCCTGAAAGCCGCTTTCTAGCAAAAGACGGTGACCTTCGGCGGGATGGCTCTTCATAATTTCGAATTCTTCGACCGTGAGTTTACCTGGTTTGAGCAGAATATCGGTGGGCATATTTGCTTTGCCTAAGTCGTGCAATAAGCCTGCCATACCGGCTGCGTGAGTTTGATCGTGGTCGAGGTTGAGGTGGTGGGAGAGCGCCACCATCAAAGCACAAACTGCGACTGAATGCATATAGGTGTAGTCATCGGCAGTTTTCAAACGCGCTAGATTAATGAGTGCGTTGGGATTGCGCATCACAGAAAAAGAAATTTCTTGAACAATTTCGCCAGCATGATCGATAGAAATGGCTTTACCCATACGTGCTTCTTCAAACATCGATTTGACCGATTTTTTAGCTTGCGCACAGATTTTCGCCGCTCTTTGCATTTCATCGGCTGTTTGGGTGGGCTTTGGACGCTCAAACGCTTTGGGGGTTGCAGTAAGCGTTTGAGAAGTGGCCGTTTTTTCGGGAGGTTCACTTATGGACGCTGGCTTTGCGAGGTCACTTCCTTTGTCGAGGTTGATCCAGACTTCGGTGATGCCACTATCGCAAATTTTCTTGATATCCTCAGGGTCTGTAATGACAAATTTCGTGCGCCAAAATGGGTGATCCATCCATGAACCACATAAGGATTGTAAGTACATCCCCGTCGTAAGATCTTCCACGTCGATCTTCCTAAGCATTTGTCGACTCCTAATTGCTACAGTAAAAAACCTTTCCTCCAGTGTACCCTAGTGCAGGTCTTTTTTTGTTCTGAGGGTGTGCTTTACAAGGCATTTAACGCTTTGTTTCAATTCACGATTATTCCTCGGTAGATTGATTTGCAACGGTATTTTATTTGCTTCAAATAAGAGTTGCTGGAGCAATGAGACGAAGTTATTTGTTGGCTTGGAGGATGATTAATCTCAAGCGATCGACCTATTTGAGCTCATTCATTTTGTCACTTTGCAAATGGACAAATCCAGCTTCGAAAAACTCTTGTATATTGGAGTTGATTTTTTGGCTTGCATCTTCTGGCCACGTCCCTTTTGCTGTAGCACATACACACTGGTCTCTTCCGTTTCTCTTTGCGGTGTAAAGACAAGCATCAGCGATCAAGATCGCTTGTTCTTGGGTAAGCAGTTCAGGACGATGGATGAGGAAAGGATAACAGGCAATGCCGATTGAGCAGGTGCTTTTAATTTTGGTACGGTCAGAGACTTCGAATTCCATTGCGCTAACCGCTTGTCGTAGGCGACTCGCCCAACCTAGTGCTTCGTGTTCGTCATTAACACGCGCGCACAGTAAAAATTCTTCGCCCCCCCAACGAACTGCTAAATCATCTGCACGACAATGTTCACGCAATATTCCGGCGATTTTGCTGAGCATGGCATCCCCGCAAGCGTGACCGTAGGTGTCATTGATGCTTTTAAAATGATCAATGTCCACTAACACAAAAGCGTAACGATGGCCTTTGCCATGACGTCTATCTTCGTCTGCTTTGAAAGGCACAAAATTAGACAGTGATTGCGTCAAATGGCGTCGATTGCCAAGGCCAGTGAGCGGATCCATTAAGCTAATTTTTTCAATCTCTGCATAGGCTTGTTCTAATTCCTTGGTGCGGGCTAGAACCAGCTCTTCGAGCAGGTGTTTCTGCGCATTGATACGATTGACGCGCCAACCACTGATTGTTTTGATCAGAAAAAATAGGGCAACTGCATACAATACATAGGCAAGATAGGTGCGATACCACGGCGCTTTCACGACAAAATTAAAATCAGCTTCATCGCTGATGGTGCCATACACATTTTTAGCTCTCACACGGAAGCGGTACTTGCCTTCAAACAAATTACTATAGTCTTGATAGTTTTCACTGTTCCAGTTCGACCAACCACTGTCATTTCCCTCTAAGAAGACTTGGTATAAATTACTTTGTTGGCCATCGTAACTGGTCGCAGCGTAATCAAAGCGTAGACGATTTTGGCTGTATTCAAGCTCAGGTGTCGAGTGTGCTCCATGGCCACCGTAGATAATGCCTTCAGCTCCACTCAGGTTACGTATCCAGGTTTGGAAGCCAATACCATAGTTTTTTGTGAGCGCGGGAGTAAAACGAAAAAGTCCTTTGGTGCCCCCAAACCACATAATCCCAGTTGAGTCGGAATAAATACGTTGCATACCCTCCGCTCGTTCACCTGTTAAAGCGCTCAGGGCCTGTGTGTGCGCTAACTTGATGCCATCCTTATCAATCCTGAGAGAACTCAATTCTTCAAAGCCTGTCTCGAGATTTTGTGAGAACAGCCAGAGTTGAGAAGTCGCATCTTGATAGATGCTATAGACCGGACGCGGAGTCTCAAATAATTGACGAAATCGTTGGTCAGGAATAAATCGATTGCTATTTGCATCGTACTGATAAATTCCTGCATTCGTACCAAATCTGACTTCACCATTGATGAGATAGGCCCAATTTTTATTAGATCGGAAGAGCGTCGTGTAGGGAAAGAGTGTCTTCGCCTGTGTAGATC
>CALKVB010000040.1 GCA_937996605.1 uncultured Oxalobacteraceae bacterium
AAATTCACTCATTTCTACATTCCGCTTTATCGCGCTAGAATACTTGCCAACTTCTTCTAGAAGTAATTGAGTTCTTCTTTGGGATAGTGAGCGTCATCTATGCGCGACTGGTATTGTTGAATGGTTAATTTAAAATACATATGAATCGAACGTATTCAATTCGGTATGAGGAAACAGTATGAATCAAGCAAAGGCGCAATCGGCCCGTTTGGCTTCAATCGATGTATTTCGTGGTTTGACTGTGGCAGCTATGCTGTTGGTCAATAATGCGGGCGATTGGTCGCACGTGTATCCATGGTTGGAGCATGCGGAATGGAATGGGTGCACACCAGCAGATTTCATATTTCCCTTTTTTCTCTTCATTGTTGGCGTTTCACTTGAGTTCGCGGTTGCCTCAAAAATTGCTACCGTTGCTTCTGGGACTTTGTGGCGATCAGCTTGTTGGCGCGCAGTGAAAATATTCTTGTTGGGAGTCGCTCTACATGCGATTGCAATGTTACTGATTCCAGATCGAAGCTTTCGTTTGCTTGGTGTCTTGCAGAGAATTGGTATTTGTTTTCTGTTAGCGTCGACTGCATTGATCTATCTGCGTAGTACCTTAAGGCTGAGCATATTGTGCGCAACTACGCTGCTGGCATATTGGTTGTTACTAGATGCGACTGGTGCTTATCTGCCGAATTTGAATATCGTTGATCGTATCGATACCGTGATACTTGGGCCTCTTGCTTATCAGTTTGACGCAGTGACGTTCCAAGCACGTGAACCTGAAGGACTTTTGAGTAGCTTGCCCGCTACGGTCAACGTATTGCTCGGTCTAGTTGCAGCACGCTTACTTCGTAAAAATCAAGTTGTTTCACTGATTTTGTTGGGTATATTTTTGCTCGTGCTAGGATGGTTATGGTCGTTTTTGATGCCTTGGAATAAGCAATTATGGACTTCATCTTTTGTATGTTGGACTTGTGGTTGGGCCAGCATTCTATTGGCTGCTTTCCATTATTGGGTTGATCAAAAGCAGTTGCCATCATTGGGTCTTAGCTTTGGGGTAAATGCGATAATCGCCTACGCCGGTGCTTGGGTGGCTACTTGTGTAATCGCGGCTAGCAATGCCATGCCTCATATTTATCCACAAAGCGTGGTACAAGTTTTCACCCGACTAGGTGGCGAATCCTTTGCCTCCTTCGTTTTCGCTCTGTTGTTTACCATCAGTTTTGGATTGATGATGTATTTTCTGCGGCGTTGCGGCTGGCGTTTTTCTATCTAGTTCGCCTCAAAATAGCGATGACATTGCTATTTTTGCGACAGAAATGCTTGTAAATACCCGAGTTTGGCCTATACCACCAAGAAAAGCATGCACTAAAGCAATACTCTGATACGATACAGTTTCAATGGTTTATGTTTCAGCTTTGCCAGTGTTTGAATGGATTAGAAGATCTTTTCTTGAGGTATTGCATGTCAAACAAACGCATTTCCATGTCGGATATCGTGATAGGTCAGCCCCTACAGTGGGATATTTACGGTAGCGACGGCAACCTGTTACTTCGGCGTGGCTTTGTGGTGAACAGTGAGCATCAGGTCGACGTTCTTATCGAGCGCGGCCTCTATGTTGATGGCGACAAGTTCGACCAAACTTCCCGTGACAAAAAAATCCCCAAAGTTGTTGAGCTACCTTCTGTTTTACGAATTGTGACAGCTGTACGCGCTGATTTACGCACGCTGTCGTACAACTTGGCCGCAGAAAGTGAGGCGAGAACAAAATTTTTGGCTTTAGCAAAACAAATCGTCGTAGCCACTTTTCTCGATACTGACGTTGCTTTAGGTTGTATCTTGTTACATCAAGAAGGTAATTACTCTGCGCGCCATTGTGTTGATACCGCCATCGTCGCGATTGTGATTGCTCGTGCCTTGAAAAAATCTGAAGAAGAAATAACTATGCTGGCGGCGGCTGCGCTGACGATGAATTTGAGTATGCTACGTCAACAAGAACGTTTACAAGAAAAGAGTGAGGGGCTAAGTGCGGAAGAGCAGGAATTGATTTTTAGGCATCCGCAGGAGAGTGTTGATCAGTTAATTGCAGCAGGGATTCGCGATGAAGCATGGTTGAGTTGGATACTGTTTCACCACGAAAATGAAGATGGTTCTGGTTATCCAGGTAAGAAACGTGGCCCAGAAATTCCACAAAACGCCAAGATTATCATGATTGCAGACCGATACTGTGCCAGGGTTTGCGCCCGAAGCTATCGCAAATCCTTACTACCGAATGCTGCTTTACGAGACATTTTGATCGGCGGTAAAACGACAGTCGATCTCATGTTAGTCACCTTGTTTATTCGCGAACTCGGCACTTATCCAATCGGTACTTTTGTGAGACTTGAAAATGGTGAGACGGGTGTAGTCACAAGTAAAGGCGCAACCACCACAACACCCTACGTTCATTCTCTAATTGGGCCTCGAGGCGCACCCTTGAGTATGCCGATAAAGCGGGATACCCAAAAGCCTTTACACGCAATCCGCGAAGTGCTACATCGCGATCAAGTACCAATTCGATTTACCATGCGCCAGCTATGGGGAGAAATCGCTGCACAGTAGGAATGAAAAAGTTTGTGTGAGAGGGTGACTCAAGCCCTTGTGTCCAGAATAATAGCGAATACTTAACTTTGACGGAAAATCAAATGGATGAGAATGCAGGAAAATATTTTGATTTGGTATATGTCTTTTCGTCTGACCCTACATTCAGTAACGAATTAACCACCGCGCTACGGTTTTATGATCACGAGGTGGTTGGGTTCACTGATCTTGATGAATTTCGTTCAGCAATCTTGATACGTGCGCCTCAGGCTGTGGTCCTGGATATTGACTCTGAGGCCGGTCAACGCGCAAAGCAAGCCATGGCAACTAGGGTGGTGACAACGTTCCCAGCAATCTATATGTCTTCCAAAGATGTCTTCGAAGATCGCTTAGAGGCTGTTCGCGAAGGGGCAGAGGGTTACTTTATCAAGCCAATTGATGTGCAAGCCTTGAGCGCGCGCATTAGTGAAAAAATTGCGAAGAATGCAGTTCACTCCTATCGCATCTTGGTTGTTGATGATGATGATTTCTTTTTGAGTTTTTTCGACGCGGTATTGAGTAGTGCTGGTATGCACGTTAAGGCGCTGATAGATCCAAGTCAAATTCTTGATGCCATGAAGAAGTTTAAGCCGGAGTTGGTGTTGACGGATTTACATATGCCGCAGTGTAATGGAATAGAAATGGCAAAAATCATTCGCCAGAATAATCATTACTTGGATATTCCTATTGTGTTTCTATCTTCGGAAACTGAGATGCAAAAGCAATTAGGGGCGTTGGAAACCGGTGCTGATGATTTCCTGACTAAACCCATCGATCCGGAAAAATTGATTTCGTCGATTTCTAGCCGCGCAGAGCG
>CALKVB010000041.1 GCA_937996605.1 uncultured Oxalobacteraceae bacterium
GTTGGGACTGGATGAGTCGTATCAAGCACTAAGACAAGGATTAGTTCAGGACTACCCGGAGACGTGTTCGCAGCTTTGGCACCCTGACAAGCAAATACACGAGCACCTGTATTTTCATGCAGCCCATTTTTTATCAGGGGCTTCGGAGGCTCCTATCCGGTTGCCTGAGGACATGGCGCTGTGGCTCGCACACATGCGTGTCATTGTGGAATCAGAGCAAGGGCGGGAAAGCCTTCGTACAATGGGATGCAATGTTGGTTTGCCGGCGATCGACCTGATTGCATGCAGGCATTTTGGTACGCCTGTTGCGCCTGCGTTTTGGTATCGAATTGCGTTACTACTTGACCATTGAGACCATGAACGCCTAGATTTGCATAGTACTGTGATCGATGAATGCGAACATGTGAGGTGTACGGGATCTTGATGCAAGCCGTGAGGTTCTACTTTGAATCAAAATGACTCACTACTGAAAATCATTTAACTGGTCATTTCGCAGATTGCAATAAAATAGATCAAGTTAATTCAAAATTGGCGTATGGCGTTAAATCGCTTCATGATTGAGTTTGGTGACCGCATGCAAAAATACGATCACTGATTTGTCGTTGGTATTTAAATAAAATTTCTTATAGGCTCCGCGTATTTATTGAGTGGTGAGGGAAATGTTTGATGACTCTGATAGTTGTTTGCCCGTCCGTGCCATGGGCTAGCAGACTATTCAACCCAGATAAGCCTTTCTAACAAAATGTACGGTCACAGTTGCGCTATTTGTTTCAACGCATCAGCCAGTCGATCAGCACCGTCAATCGGGTTATTATCAAACACCATCATGTAGTGGTATCGATAGCCAGTCTCATGCGCGATTTGATTGGCATGAGACTCCCAAATTTTTCCTAGTTTTAGTTTGTCTTTCGAGTCGGAGTTATCGCGATCATCGCCTTTAGACTCGATGATGACGATGTTTTTGTTTTTGGTGAGGACAATAAAATCCGGATAGTGATTGAGGAAACCATTGATCACAAAGCCCTTACCGCGCTCTAGATTGCGATGCCACCAAGTGATGTTCTCTAATTCTGCCACGCCGCGTATCACTCTCGATTCCAATGCGTTGATGCTACCTTCATTGACATACAAGCTTTTGCTGATGGCAGGGGCGTTCTCTGATGGGGCAATACTTGATTGCAATTGAAAACTCGGATGTAACCTTATCTTTTGTGTCGTTAGCCAATTATTGAATTCTTTAGCCGCGAATTCATTTGCTAAACCTTGAACTTTATCTTTGATGGCCTTCATGTAAGCGTAGTCATGCTCAAGACAATCCGCACGTTGTTCAGCATCCATCGCCTGCACAATTCGTTTCAAATATTGTTTGATGTCGTTATCTTCAATCGGGTAAAACGTATTTTTTCCGATTAAGCTGAACAGCCTTCCTACAATCGAAGTCACTTGGCCAGACGGCGGCTGACTCTTAATAATTTGGTTGAATTTTTCTTTCTCAGCCTTTTTCATTGCTTTAAATGCGGGGGCGCTTTCTCCTTGACCGATTTCTTCTGCATCTACAGTGTAAACTTCTGCTTCAATTGCACTGAAATTTACAGTTGAATCGAGGTTTGCCAAGATGAAGTTGGATAGTAGATTTTCTTTTGTAAGCTTGTGCCATTCGTCAGTCGTTTCAAAGAAACCACCATTGGCTGGAAGCTTTAAGAAAAATTGTGGTAGCTGAATTGCTTGTGCTGAAGCCTCAAACATTGGTTTTAGTTTGTGTTCGTTCATATGTGCTTTCAACTCTGTAGGACAACTTTCAGCATTAGCCTCCATTGCTTGCGCTTCAAATTCCTGTGCTTGTGCTATAGCTTGAGCTTTGATGCTTTCGATATTGTCGATATATTGCCTGACTGAGCCATTGGTAAGCGATTCAACATAGCTTGTGCGTTCAGCTTGTTCAACTGCATGCGCTTCCCAGTTTGGATTGAGTTTGTATTTGTCAATTTCAGGGAACGCTGTCTTGTCGACGCCTTGCGTAGGATCGTCGTTTGTTTGTGCTTGTTTATCTAAGGACGTGAAAAAGTCCTGATTTTGACCTAGCTCATCACCGATTGGATTTACTACTTCAGGTAGCTCAGACAACTCGACTTCTCTGTAATCTCTCTTAGAAAAACCAGCCTTGTTCAATCCTAAAACGACTTGATTCAGCGTGTTTTGAAATTGACTCGATGACGTGAACACATAGCTGAGGTTTAATAAGTCAAACTTGTGTTTTCGCGTATATGGCATGCGCAGTACTCGGCCCAAAATTTGTGTGACGTCCACTACCGATGATTTGTTTGCCAAGGTTGCTAATACGTAGGCGAATGGGCAGTCCCAGCCTTCCTTAAGTGCATTAACAGTAATGATGTAACGTATCTGGCAAGTGCGACTTGCAAGGTCAACATTTTTCAAGTCGTTGATGTTGGCAGTCTTGATCGCAATATGCTCTGTAGGTATATTCAGATCAAGTAAAACTTGTTTTACTTTTTCAAAGGTGGCATTGTCCTGAATTTTAGAAGGGTCAAAAATGGCCAAGTCAGCAAAGTAACCGGGCTGAAGAGAACCACGCCTTTTTATTTTTAGGTTAGAGGCTGGCAAGGATGTCAACTTGCGGATAGCTTCGTCCATGGGAATTACTTTTTCATCGCGCACATATTTTCCAAGGAGACGGGCAAAATTACCATAGGCTCTTGGGTGAGTGCTGGTTTTCAAGAAAACGCCTTCGGCAGACATAGAGCCTGCATCAGAACAAAAACTCAAGTACGGCAGTTTGAGTTGGCGTTTTAGGTTTTCTTCGTTCATCAAAAAATAAGCTACATGAAAACATACGCCCTCATCCTTTTAGTA
>CALKVB010000042.1 GCA_937996605.1 uncultured Oxalobacteraceae bacterium
ATCTACACAGGCGAAGACACTCTTTCCCTACACGACGCTCTTCCGATCTTGGAAGCCGTGCTCGAAGCACTATCCAAAGGCATTACCGCCAAATTCCTGCACGGCCCACAACAGGCCTTACATCAAGCCCATGGTGAAGAGCGCGCCCACCTCGTTCGCTTATTGCCGCAACTGTTCCGCACCAAGCGTTAGCTACCTTAAACACCCACCTTTGATGAATGGGTCGCACTGAGTTTGAACGCGATTTTTTCCATTGTTATCATCACTTTTTCGAAGCCGCCATCAGTGAAGTCGCTCCTAAAGCGCCACCGATTTTGGAAACTAATTAGAGCTTCGATTTCAGCAAAAACAAACTACTGCCATAGAAGATAAAGAGCACATCATGAAACCATCGATGCTACACAAATTAGATCAATTGTCCGAACGCTTAGTCGAGGTCGGCCAACTTTTGGTGCAAGAAGGTGTCACTAACGATATGGACGCCTATCGCAAGCTCAATCGTGAACACGCCGAGCTTGAGCCATTGGTCGCGCTGTACAACAACTACCAACAGGCACAAAACGACATCATCGAAGCGCAAGAGATGCTGAATGATCCTGAGATGAAAGAGTTTGCGCAAGAAGAAATCAGCGCAGCCAAAGAACGCATCGAAGGCTTGCAACGGGATTTGCAAACGATGCTATTGCCGAAAGACCCTAACGACGAGCGCAATATTTTATTAGAAATTCGCGCCGGCACTGGCGGTGACGAAGCAGCCTTGTTCGCAGGCGATTTGCTGCGTATGTACACACGTTTCGCAGAGCGCAATCGCTGGCAAATTGAAGTGATGTCGGAGTCCGCATCAGAACTCGGTGGTTATAAAGAAGTGATTATTCGTATCGCCGGTTTTGGTGCCTACTCTAAACTCAAATTTGAATCGGGCGGTCACCGTGTGCAACGCGTACCTGCGACCGAAACTCAAGGTCGCATTCATACCTCTGCTTGTACAGTAGCGGTGATGCCTGAGGCCGATGAATTAGTCGACGTCGTCATCAACAATGCCGACCTTCGGATCGACACCTTCCGCGCTTCTGGTGCCGGTGGTCAACACATTAATAAAACCGATTCTGCAGTGCGCTTGACCCACATCCCAACAGGCATCGTGGTCGAATGCCAAGATGGCCGTAGCCAACACCAAAACAAGGCGCAAGCGATGCGCGTATTAGCGACTCGTATCATGGACGGTCAATTGCGCAAGAAACAAGCCGAAGAAGCCGCCACGCGTAAGAGCCTGATAGGCTCAGGCGACCGCAGCGAACGCATTCGCACCTATAACTATCCGCAAGGCCGCATGACGGACCATCGCATCAACCTCACTTTGTATAAACTCGATTTCATCATGGACGGTGACTTGACTGAGTTGACCAATGCCTTAGTCGCAGAGCATCAAGCGGAGTTGTTGGCTAGTTTGGGTGATGATTAATTAAAAAGTTTTTGATCGCAAATCACATCGCTACGACTCTTTAAGCTACGCATCACAAACAAACACAAAGCATCTACGAAAGAAAACCTATGATTTTAGAAGTCGCCATTCTCAATGTCATTTCTGGCAAAGAAGGGGAATTTGAATTGGCCTTTACCCAAGCGTCATCGATCATTTCATCCATGCCTGGGTATATTTCACATCAATTGCAGCGTTGCCTCGAGAACAGGTCTCAATACGTGCTATTGGTCAACTGGGGAAAGCTCGAGGATCATACTGTTGGCTTCCGCGGTTCAGCTGAGTATCAAGAGTGGCGTAAGTTGCTCCATCATTTTTATGATCCATTTCCTACGGTGGAGCATTATGAATTGGTGCTCGGAAATTGAACCTCATGACTTGCAAAAAAATTGGGTTTTATTTGATCGAAAAAATAGTCGCTTCTTTGTACACAAACACAGATCTAGCGGCAATTATTTGTACAAGTTTTTTTAGGATGCGGGTAATAGTCCATCACTACCCCATCCTGCATCTCCACATGGCAGCACTGCAGGACCTTCTCTTTCAACATAACACGAGCGCGGCTGACGCGACTTTTGATCGCCGACAAGCTAACACCTTCACGCTCTGCAAGTTCACGCAAGCTGATGCCATCAAATTCGTTTGCTAACAAACTATCACGGTAGATCGGTGTAAGTTGCTCAATGAAGGGCCGTAAGCATACCGCAAGCTTACCGTGCAGCTCTAATTCGTTTTCTTCAGATATCCAATGCGATTCATCGAGTTCGAGCGTCGGCTCGCCTTGCGCACGGTAATGATCAATTAAGGTAGTA
>CALKVB010000043.1 GCA_937996605.1 uncultured Oxalobacteraceae bacterium
AGTGGGAAGTAAACGACTTTGAATACGGTCAAACAAAGGGTCTTGCAGCAGCAATTGAAACTGCTCTCGCAAGTCATGCATATTCAACACTTCATTGGTATTGTATAGGCGCTTGCGAATGTAGTCGGGATTCAGATCTTGCTGTCCTTGAATATGAATTTTCTGCAAATGTCCTTCAATCACCTTGAATCGCAAGCGTCCTTCACTGATTGGATTCGCCAATGAATTCGGCATCATGAACAGTGCTCCAGAATTGATATAACCCGCATCAACATATACTCGCGTTAAACGTGTACGTATTTCCTCGATATCACTCGCGCTTATGCTTTTACCGATGAACTCCTGCACCGGCATTAATAATCGTTGCGAAGGTATACGCGTATTTCCCTCTACCTCAATCGTCTTAAGCGATGGCTGGTAATCTAAACGAGAACTTGTGAAAGGAGTCGACTCCGTTGGAGTTGACTCTAAAACGGTAGCCTGCGCTAAAACCTTACCACTACTGACCAACAAGAAAGAGATAGGCAAGAGCATCCGCAAGACGACTATGCGGCGCGATCTAGTGGTGGTATTCGTACTTTGAACAGGATCACTGACAGGCTTAAATACAAACTCAGAATTTTGATTGCAATCGAGAAACAAAATGTTTTCCTAGGGATGAAACCAAGCGCATTTAGCAAACCCAAAGTGTAAACGATACATGCTCATAGCCTAAGCAAAAAATGAAAGAAATCCATCAAATTGCTTATTTTTGCCATCGAGAGTACCAATAACAAAAGGAGAGACGGGAAGAAAGAAAGGGCACGATATCTTTCGATACCGCGCCCTTTCCCCTTGAACTAGGCAACTAATAAATCGTGCTAACTATACCAGCACTTTCAATTACTTAGCAGCCGCCGCTTTCTTTGCCGCACCAGCGAAATCACCTGCATAGTAGTGCGCGAATGCATCTGCTTTCACATACTTACGAATCGCTGCGTTGACTTCGTCCAAAGTCAACGCGGCAATTTTAGCTTCGAGTGCAGCGTTGAATGCCATGCTACGACCTAAGTACAATTGACCACGCAACGCACCGGCCAAAGCTGGATCTTGTGCGCGACGCAAACTGTAACCTTGGGCCAGTGCTTGTTTTGCGTCAGCCAATTCGGTCGCTGTCACACCATCTTTGACGAAGGTATCAAGTTCTTCTTTGATTGCCACTTTCAAGCGATCTAAGTTCTGAGGTGCAAACATCGCAAACAAGCTGATCGTTGCAGTCTTATCGAGCGCTGGCGCATTGAAACCGCTACCTACGCCATAGCTAATACCTTCTTTTTGGCGAATGCGACCAAATAAACGAGATTTGATACCACCACCGAGCACAGTATTAGCAACCAACATCGCTGGATACTCTGGCGCTTGGTCATTCATCGTAAATGGTAATTCAGCCATGTAGAAAGCATTCGCTTTATCAGGAGTTTCCAAAGTGACGGCAGCACCTTGAGCAGACAATTCGAGACTTGGCGCACGTGCATACTTATTAGCGCTATTCCAATCACCAATCAAGCTCGCCAATTTAGTTTTTACCACTGCTGTGTCAAAATCACCGACCAAGCTGAATTCGGATGCAGCCGCACCATAGTAGTTTTTGTAAAACTCTTTAGCAGAGTCCAAAGTTGCTGCTTTGTACAAGGCGATAGAATCATCAATTGTTTCAGAGTAGCGAATATCGCCTTTTTTGTATGGGGCATTATTTTTCGCTTTCGCAGCTTCCGCAGCCACCGCTTGTGGTTCGCTACGTGAGCTCTCGAGCGCAGCCAAATTTTCTTTGACTAACAAATCGAACTCGCTTTGACTAAAACTCGGTGCACGCAATACTTCACGCATCACGTCCAGCAAGGCTGGTAAATTTGCACGCACAGTTTCAAAATTCACGTTCAAGTTTTGGCCAGAAATGGAAATATTCATTTTGGCTTTCAACTCGCCCAATTTGGTATCGAGTTCTGCACGTGTAAATTTACTAGAGCCGCGCATCAACATATCCGATGAAAGGTCAAATGGAACCTTCTTACCAAACATCGACGCTTCATCGCCCAAGTGCAACACCAAACTACCATAGACAGTTTCACCACGTGTTTTCTTGTTCAACAGCGCTACCTTGGCACCATTGGCCAAGTTAAATTTTTCTGTGCGTTTATCGATATTTGCTGGGCTTGGATCAAAAGTTTCACCTGCCTCGACTTTCGCGCGACCTTTGTAGCCATCGACCAATTTCGCTACGTCTGGCACTTCAGGAATGACCGCACGATCTGGTGCAGCGACCGGTATAAATTGGCCAAAGCTACGGTTGTCTTGCTTGAAGTAGTTCTTCGCAACACGATTCACATCGTCAAGTTTCAAGGCTTCGATACGATCACGTTGAATAAAGAACAAACGCCAATCACCCATCGCAATTGATTCAGACATACTGACGCACAGACGTTGTGGGTCATTGATTGTCTTCTCCAAATCATTGAGCAAAGTCGTTTTAGCACGTTTCAATTCCGCTTCAGTGATTGGTGATTTCTCCAAACCTTCAACGGTATCAATTAAGATTTTCTTGGCCGCGTCCACGCTTTGGTCTTTACTCATCATCACCAAGTACATGGCGTAACCAGGTTCAGCCAATTGGAAAGTAATATTTCCGACATTCACTGCTTGTTTAGTTTCAACCAATTGCTTATGCAAACGGCCATTAGGTGCGGAACCCAAAATATCACCCAAAGCAGCAAGTGCAGCAGCATCTTGGTGGCTACCCGGTGCTGTTGGATACAACACAGCAGCCATTTGTTGATCGGTCACACGACGCACCGTCACTTCACGAACACCATCACGCGCCTGTTCGCGCGTCCAGGTTTTTTCCAATTGACGTGTTGGCTTAGCTACTGCGCCAAATGTCTTCTCAATCAAAGCCAAAGTCTTAGCGGTATCAAACTTACCAGCAACCATCAACACCGCATTGTCTGGTTGATAGAACTTACGGTAGAAACCCTGCAGATTTTCAATCTTCACGCCTTCAACGTCGGCACGCGCGCCGATCGTGTTGTTGCCGTAGTTGTGCCAATCGAATGAAACAGCTGCCAATTGTTTCCACAATACGCGGAATGGATTGTTCTCTCCGATTTCCATCTCATTACGTACCACGGAAAATTCAGTATCGAGATCACTACGCGCAATTTTGGAATTGATCATACGATCCGCTTCCATGCCCAAAGCCCATTGCAAATTATCGTCACTGGCTGGGAAAGTTTCGTAATAATTCGTGCGATCATAGAAAGTCGTACCGTTGAACTGCATGCCACGCTTACTCAACTGATCCATCAAATTGCCGCTAGTTTTTGTGCCTTTGAACAACAAATGTTCAAGCAAGTGCGCCATACCTGTTTCGCCATAGCTTTCATGACGTGAACCAACCAAATAAGTCACATTGACTGTTGTTGTTGGTTTAGACGCATCGGGCGCCAACAATACGCGCAAACCATTAGCGAGGCGGTATTCTGTAATACCTTCCACTGAAGTGTATTGAGAAGCACTAGCGCTCTTAACCGCTTTGGCATCTGGCTTTGCCGATGTTTTACTGTCAGCAGCAAATGCTGGCAGACTTGCTGCACTCAAGCTCAAAGCAACCGCTAGGCATATTGGTTTCAATTTCATGAACTACCCCATTTCTTGGTTAATAAATACCGTGTTTTCAATCACGGAGACAGGTCTTTGTTTTCCATTGTTGACCGAATGTTAATGAGAATAACATGTAGACCTTATTTCGTACATCAGCGCGATGAAACCCGCAAATTCGACGACGAAATCGCCGGTCACCGAGATAAATCGACTAGCATGCTAGCGCACTAAGAATGCACTTATTGCTGCCGAAAAATCTTTTCCCAAAGCAAGTACAAATCCACTAAGCGAATCAACTGAGCGAATGAACTAAGCGATCGTCTCACTATATCGACGTCGGCGTATTGTGATCGCAATCAAGACGGCGCCGACAATCAAACCAATCAGTAAAGAATAGTCTTGGACAGCGATTTTTGCACTGGCATTCAATATTCCGGTGAAAAACACACCTTCTATCATTTGAGCCTCCTGTGTACGCATTTGTTCCTGAGATAATTGCAGTATCCAAGAACCTGGCAAGTTCCCTAATGTGATGCGAGCGACTACATACTTTATGAACGCGATACCTTGCTGATTGGCAGTCATTGAAATCGAGTGAGCGACAAAGCCGACCACCATGGCGACCAACGCTGGCATGCCCACCGCCCATGGAAACACCCGAGACTTGGTCCATCCAGAGACCAGCAGAAACCAGGCGACGCAGGGCAAAGACCAAACCATGTAAAAAGGTAGCAGAGATAAATATTGCAAAGGGAGTTGGTACAAACTCTGGTTATACATAATGACCGGCCATAAATCGTAGGGCGTAGACAGGGTCGCCAAAGCTACTACCAAAGCCGCAAGAAGGTAACTCAAGAATCCCAGCACTAAGGTAATTAAAGGGCTTAGCAACAATGGAAATACCAATTTTGATAAAACCTCTTGGGTATCTGACACCGGCATCGACTTCCAAAAGAAAATACTGCGATCCCTTCGTTCAGTGTTAAGCGCACCAAACAAATAAAGACTGGAAAACAAGCTCGAGATCACCATCATCGCCTGTAAAATAAAACGCGACATGTCAGCCACGATGATCTGCTGCGATCGAGCGATCATATGTTTGGCTTCTTCACCGCCGAAATTTTCTTGCATCCAGGTACGATGTTCTACGCTGGTGACGTCCTTCGCCACAAATTCAACAAATAAAAACATAGCGAAAAACGCGATACCGATTGCAACTGGCGCCCATAAAAAAAGCCCGCGGTTTTGCCAATACTCACGGCGCACTAGCCACAGAAACGTCGTCAATTGATTGTGTTTATTCGTGCTCATTGATAACTCCCTTTCATCAACGCGACAAAGATATCCGACACATTGGGCGTCTTACACTCACCCAATGTCGCCACACTGTCTTGAGAAACTCCATCAAACAACATATACGTTTTACCGAAAAATTCGCGCTGCTGTAGAGGCGCCAAACGCTGTGCCGCTTCTTTTTTTTCTGCACTAACAAGTACCTCGACGAATCGCGCGCTTAAGTCTTCCATGGTGCTTTCCAGAACAAGCTCGCCATCGCGTAGAATGATGACGTCGGTCAGGATATTTTCGATCTCGTCCACTTGATGGGTCGCGACGATAATCGTTCTATTCTCATCGAAGTAATCTTCCAGCAGCTGTTGGTAGAACATTTTTCTATACATCAGATCGAGACCTAAAGTCGGCTCGTCAAGCACCAACAATTTCGCTTCAATCGCCATCACCAGTGCCAAATGCAGTTGCACGATCATGCCCTTAGACATCGCCTTCACACGCATCTTCTTGTCGATCTTAGTGGCTGCTAAATACGCTTCTGCTTTGGCCCGATTAAATTTCGGATGCACGCCTTCGACAAAATCAATCGCGTCCCCTGCGCGTAACCACGTTGGCAGGATGGCGACATCTGCAATAAAACAAACCTCGTTCATTAATGCATCACGTTCTTGGCGGGGGTCCAGTCCAAGCACGGATAACTCGCCCTCGAACGAGGCTAAACCTAAAATCGCTTTTAAGGTGGTTGTTTTGCCCGATCCATTCGGTCCAAGCAGTCCCACAATACGGCCGCTACCTATCTCCAAATCAAGCGGCTTCAATACTTGTTTCTTGCCATAGGATTTGTGCAGTCCCTTTGCCGAGATAATGGGGCTCATGAAGCACCTCCTGCTTTCTCATCCTGAATTAGACTATGCAATGAGATGCCCAATCGTTCGATACGTTCGAGCACAGCGGGCCACTCTTCATTTAAAAATCGTTCACGCTCACTGGCAAGCAAGCGGTCTTTTGCTCCTTCTAACACAAACATTCCTAGTCCCCTCCTCATCTCTATGATGTTTTCATCCACCAATTCTTGATAAGCACGCGATACCGTGATTGGATTCAATTGAAAGTCCGCAGCGATCTGCCGCACCGAAGGCAGCGCATCGCCTGGCTTAAGATCTTCACCAAGTATCATGCTCACCACTTTCTCTTTCAATTGTCGGTAAATCGGCGCGTTGTCATGCCAACTATTGCCCATACTTCACCTCGTTTCAAAACTTAATTTCATTTGATTGTCAGCCTGTGAAATGCCAAACATCTGCGCGCCCGCTTTGCCATATGCCTGCCGTTGACGTATCAATCTGAGATACAACACCAGCAGCACCAAGGGGCCAAGAAAAAGTGCGACACAAAACAGAGTCAATTGCAGCAATTGCGAATAGCCAAGCTCCATCGCCCACTTTGCAGAAACGATGCCAAACAAAAATACCAGGCTGCTAGAAACGACGATTTCATTCTTCGCGATTGCTCTTTCCTCTGCAAGAGAACGAGAGAAACGTTTTCCCACGTCCAGTTAAACATCATCAAACTACCTTGAACACTTTGTACAAATTACTTCTGCCGATTCTGCCGATTAAGGGCAAAGTCGACATCGACACTAGACATCGATATAGTGTTGTAGTTAACTATAACACCAACACTCAAAACTCTGCAAAGCTTTTTTGTTAATTTTTTGATATATTTTTTGTGGGCTTTTTCCATGCCTCATGTCGAGCTCGCCATCGCCTGAAACACAATCTTTTACTTTTTGCGCCACTGATCTCGCACAAAAAGAAGTGGTGGAATAAGCCATCAACTGCGTCGAAGCGCTAAAATGCGAAGGCTCGGAGGTATCTGATCACAGCACACTTCCGTCATTATTCCCCCACTTGGAGATCACATGAAAATAAGAAATATATTGCTTGCAAGCGCCATCAGTTTGATGTGCGGCGCCAGCATTAGTGCCAATGCTAATGCCGAGGTACGTGGCTTCACAGTTGAAGACATGGTCAAAATGGATCGCATTGCCAGCCCTGTCGTTTCGCCGGATGGCAAACACGTGGTGTATGCCCAGCGCACCACGGATCTGGAAAAGAACCGTGGTCGTTGGGATTTATGGATGCTCGATCTCAGCACAGCCAATGCCACACCGAAAAAGCTGACGAATCTTGGCAGCGCAAACGAAGGCAATAACTCAGGACCACAATGGTCAGCCAAAGGCGACGCGATTTACTTCATCTCTAGCCGTTCAGGTAGTGGCCAAGTGTGGCGCTTATCTATCGCCAGTGGCGAAGCACAAAAAGTCACCGATCTTCCTTTGGATATCGAAAGCTTCAAAGTCTCACCAACAGAAAACCGTATCGCCATGGCGATCGAAGTATTCCGTGATTGCCCTGACCTCACTTGCACCAAAGATCGCCTCGAAGGCAAAGCGAAAACCAAAGCCACTGGACGTATTCATGACAAGCTCTTCATTCGCCATTGGGATACATGGGCAGACGGTCGCCGCAATGTACTGTACTCTAGCGCACTCGATGCCAACCATGTGGCGAGCAACAATGTCGTCAGTTTGTCAGGCTCTTTAGAAGCCGACGTGCATTCCAAACCAGATGGCGATCAAGAGGACTATAGCTTCACGCCCGACGGCCAACGCATGGTCTTCTCTGCACGCATTGCAGGTAAAACAGAAGCATGGTCCACGAATTTTGATTTGTATGAAGTACCCGCAGCAGGCGGTGCTGCACCAAAAAATTTAACGGCTGAAAACAAAGCTTGGGATGCAAAGCCAGTGTTCTCACCAGACGGCAATACTTTGGCCTACCTCGCCATGAAACGCCCAGGTTTTGAAGCCGATCGTTTTCAAATCATGTTAATGGATGTTAAGTCAGGCAAAAAACGCGCGCTGGCTGACAAGTGGGATCGTTCAGCGACGAATTTAACGTGGTCCGAAGATGGTAAAACCCTCTACACCTATGCTTTCGACATCGGACAAATGCGCTTGTTCGCCATTGACGTCGCCAGTGGTGCAGTATCTGCCTTGACTGACAAGGGTTCCGTGGCAGGCTACGATGTGCGTGGCAAAACTGCGGTGATCGCCAAAGCCGATCTCGCTTCCGCCGCGCAGCTGTACACAACAGATCTCGGTAAAGTTCAATGGAAGCAAATCACTGATATCAATAAACAAGCATTGGCCGATGTACGTTTTGGCGAGTATGAACAATTCTCCTACGCGGGTGCCAAAGGCGAAAAAGTTTACGGCTACGTGATGAAACCATGGAATGCCAAAGCCGGCGAGAAATATCCGATTGCCTTTATCGTGCACGGTGGTCCACAAGGCAGTATGGCAAATAACTGGAGCTTCCGTTGGAATCCTCAAGTGTATGCTGGCGCAGGTTACGCAGTGGTGTTTATCGATTTCCATGGCTCTCTCGGCTACGGACAAGCCTTTACCGATTCGATTAGCCAAGATTGGGGCGGCAAACCTTTGGCCGACCTTAAACTCGGTATGGCTGCAGCGGCAAAACAATTCACGTGGTTAGATAGCAGCAAAGCCTGCGCCATGGGCGCTTCCTACGGCGGCTTCATGATGAACTGGATTGCCGGCAATTGGAACGACGGCTTCAAGTGCATCGTGAATCATGCTGGTATCTTCGACAGCCGTTCCATGTATTACACCACAGAAGAATTGTGGTTTACCGAATGGGAGAACGGTGGCCCTTACTTCGATGCGCCAGCCAAACACGAAAAGTTCAACCCTTCTGCACACGTGCTGAAATGGAAAACACCGATGTTAGTGACTCAAGGTGAAATGGATTTCCGTGTACCAAGCGCGCAATCTTTCGGCGCCTTCACGGCTTTACAACGCCGTGGCATCGACAGTCAATTGCTGACCTTCCCAGATGAGAATCATCACATCTTGAAACCAGCGAATTCATTGTTGTGGCATCACACGGTGTTAAATTGGTTGAATAAGCATTTGCAGAAATAAAAACTCACATCAAGACACACTGAAAAGATAGTCAAAAAAACAGGAGGCGATGCCTCCTGTTTTCGTCTGCAGACCTTGCTGAGAATGTAAAGCTAACTGCCAATCACCGTTACCACTTGGCCTTGATGAAATTAATTGCTGCTGGCATTTGATTCGGCACAATTTCATTGTGGTCTAACGTCTCTACGTATTTCACTTCAACACTAGTCCCTAATTCGCGCATGATTTTCTCCAATTGGCGAGTTGCCCCGATAGGCACGTCAATATCTGCACCACCATGTGCCATGAACACTGGCATGGACAACTTTACCTTACCAACTTCAGTGCGCGGCAAGAGCGCCTTGATTTCCGGACTGTTATACCAATCGTATTTGATACCTTTAAAGTCTAGTGGACTCTTTCCTGCTATAGCCAATTCGGTCATTTTCATACCAAGCGCCGTTCCAAATTGCTGGCAGTCTCGATCATCTTTGGCGAGAGGAAGGATGGGTTTGAGATCTTCATCAATGTATTTATTTAAATCAAGGTTAGGTGAAACCGTTTGTGCCGCATGCAACAAGAAACTACCATAGCCATTTAAAGTTCCCGCAATACCCCAAGCGAGTGGCATCTCCCCCGCTTGTGTGAGTTCTTTGATCGCCGCAACGTCGATATCAGTAATTAAACTCACATCGGATCCTGGCGCCAACGCCACCGTTGCCACCAATGGATATTGAGCTTGAATTTCCACCGCGCGCTGTGCGGTCGCCAAGGCCGCATGCCCTCCTTGTGAATGACCTAGCACGGCCCATTTTTTACTCAAATTAAGGTGCTGAATTTTTTGCGCCGCAATCACAGCATGCAAAACAGAATAAGCCTCACTATCAGCAATCAAATAGGGATGTCCCCCTGGTGCATCGAGCCCTTCATAGTCAGGTGCGAGCACAGCAAAACCCGCACTCAACAACGGCGATATCGCATCACTATCCTCAGCAAACACCGTACGGCTCGGTGCGCAAGAATCGGCTACGCCAACAGTGCCATGTGCCCATGCGACTAAAGGCCAGCCCTCATTCGGTGCAACACCCTTAGGAATAAACAAGATTGCATTCGCTTCGGTTAATCCACCATTGACGGCCTTCATACGATAACGAATTTTTTGCACGCTCTGCGCATTTGAATACACATTGCCAAGTACTACTGATTGTGTGCTTAAAAGATCACCAGCCGCATCAGGAATGCTCGGGGTTGTGCGACTTTGATGCTCTCCTCCACAGGCGGTAAGCGCCCCTAGGAGTGCGAGCGCGCTCGCAGAACGTGAGAATTTCGGAACAGCAGAAAAGAAAGTGAGGCCTGACATAATTACTCCAAGAAATGCACGACTCCCCCTTCCAACAGCCATGCGACAACGAACAAAATCAAATCGGAGCGCATTCTCGCAGCCTCTCTAAAAACAAAGATGAATAAAAAGTTTGGAGCTAATTAATAATCCGTAACGTATCGTTAGACACTACCTCTGCACCTTCATCGAAGAGTCATATATATGGGAATAAAGTATGATAAAAAAACGCGGCAACTGTTTCCAGCACCGCGTTTTATGTGTCCATCCCAACTTGTTGGGCGCAAACTTTTTTAAGCTAAATTAAATTAGCTTAAGCCAGGTTAAATTACCTTATTTCACCATCGCCTTATTCTGCGCATCCAACCAAGTTTTCAGCGGTGCGAAGTAATCTAACATCGCAGTCGCATCTAACTTCTCTTCGCCAGACACTGCTTTCAAAGCTTCATTCCATGGGCGGCTTGTACCCATTTCCAACATGGCTTGAAACTTTTTGCCAGCGGCTTTGTTTTCATAGATCGAACAACGGTTCAATGGGCCGCTATAGCCGGCCTCGCGGCACAGTGCACGGTGCAATTGGAATTGCAAAATCGTTGCTAAGAAATAGCGTGCATACGGTGTATCAGAAGCGACATGGTATTTAGCACCGGCATCAAAGCCATTCGCTGCGCTCGCTGCTGGGCGTTTTACGCCTTGATATTTCTCGCGCAATTCCCACCATGCTTTATCGTAGTCCGCTGGTTTGACTTGGCCTGCATAGACCTTCCAACGCCATTGGTCAACCAAATACGCAAACGGCAAGAATGCGACTTTTTGCAAAGCGCGGTCCATCAACACACCGATATCTTGCGACGCATCTGGAACTTCTTTAATCAAACCCAATTTATGTAAATATTCTGGCGTCACAGACAAAGCCACGGTGTCACCGATCGCTTCATGGAAACCATCATTCGCACCGCCTTTAAACAAAGGTGATTGTTTGCGATAAGCGAGGTCGTAATAGATATGACCAAGCTCATGATGAATCACCAAAAAGTCTTCCGTCGTTTGATTGATGCACATCTTAATACGCACGTCTTTATCGCCATCGACATCCCAAGCGGAAGCATGGCAAACGACTTCACGATCACGCGGCTTGGTCAATTGTGAGCGCTCATAAAATGATGCAGGTAAGGCTTCCATGCCGAGTGAAGTATAAAAACCTTCTGACATCTTAGTCATCGCTTTGGCATCGATATTTTTTTGCTTGAGCGTGTCAGCGATATCGAGATTGGCTGCTGGGCCTTGCGGCTTGACGATAGGGTAGAGATTTTCCCAACCTTGCGACCACATATTGCCGAACAAGTGCGCAGGTATCGGACCATTGTCTGGTACTTCATCTTTGCCGTAAGTTTGTTGCAGCTTCAAGCGTACATATTGATGCAAGGAGTCATACAGAGGTTTCACCTGCTGCCATAAACGTTCGGTTTCGGCTGCAAAAGCTTCTGGTGGCATATCGTATTGCGAGCGCCACAATGCACCGGTATCGGCAAAGCCCATTTCACGTGCGCCTTTGTTCGAGACTTCTACGTATTGTGCGTAACTGTCTTTATAGCTGCTGGCCGTTTGGTGCCAACCTAGCCACGCTTCTTTCATTTCTGCTGGATTGCGGCTCTTTGCCAAAATCGCTTCGAGCTGGCCTAGGTTTAAACACGTCGATTCGTCACCCGGTGTTTTGCAGTACTTACCTTTACCATACGCACCGTTCATTTGTGCTGACAATTTCGCGTAGTCTTCGCGATCTTTGTCGTTACTCAAGCTCAAACTTAATTGCAGCAATTTCAGCTTGCGCTTGTTGTCTGCAGAGAGTGGCAACTTGTTATAGCGGCGGGCTTGCAAAGCGATCTCGCCCATCGCACCAATCGCTTGCTCATTTGCCTGCGCGGCAATCGCTTCGGTGTCGTCCGTGATATGTGTTTCATAGACCCACGCTGCGCGTTGTGCAGTGTTACCCAATTTTTCCAGACGCGCTTCCGCGTCTTTTAAAAACTTCTCTGCCTCAGCGACGGTAGGCGGGCCTTTTTTAGTGGCAGCCTCTGCCGTCATTGGCATATTGAACATCGCGATCGCAGCAATGGCTGCGGCGATTTTGGTTTGATAGAACATCGCTCTTCCTTCTCGTGCGCAAAAAAATGCAAGCTTACACCCTGCAGCCTCAGTTAGCTGGTTAATTTGTCACTATTCTTGTCACTTTTTTTGTAACCAGAACGATGATTTCTAGCGTAGTACGCAGCCCAAAGTACGGCAAGCGCATTATTATCGGTTATCATACAACTCATCTTTTCATCTAGGCTAGTTGATTCAACGCGTATGAGTAACTTAAACAGCACTTCGCTTCCCGTTCCAGGTCGCAGTAAACCACGTAACTTGGCTCAGGCTGTGGTTGAACATATTACGGAATCAATACGCAACGACAGCCTCAAAACCGGTGAGAAACTGCCGACCGAGTCGGAGATCATGCAGATTTATGGCGTCAGTCGTACCGTGGTGCGCGAAGCCATATCGCACTTGAAAGCCGCCGGATTTGTTGAAACCCGTCACGGCATCGGCACGTTTGTATTGCCACCGCCGAAGACAGGCATGGGCTTGCCGCATGAATCGATGGTGACCATACGCGACGTGCTCGATATTCTGGAAATTCGTATTAGCCTAGAAACCGAAGCCGCTTGGCACGCTGCGACTCGTCGTAGTGAAGAACAAATTCAAGCACTGGCTGAAGTGTTACGAGTCATGCAAACAGCCCAAGAAAATCAACAAAACTCGGTCGATGCCGACGTTCAATTTCATCTCTTGATCGCCCAAGCGACGGGCAACGCTTATTTCGTTGATCTGCTGAGCCAACTTGGTCGCACCATTATTCCGCGCGCTCGTATCAATACTGCCCTACTCGCCGAAGGTGAGCCGCAGTCTTATCTTCAACGAGTAAGGCACGAGCATGAAGACATTTACCAAGCCATATTGCGCAAAGACGCCGAAGCAGCGCGCGCGGCGATGCGAACCCATTTAAGCCATAGCCGCGAACGTTTGCGTCGCGCGCAGGAGTTGCTCGAGCCTGAAAAGACGGGAAGTAAAAACATGCTTTGACGGGCTTTCGGGTTCGGCTTCGGTTTCGGCTTAAACTACAGCTGAATCAAATTTCAGTGAAATGATGCATTTTGGCTGCTTTGCCGTTACTGAAGCACCTTAGCCCTCACGGTTAATACGTTACAGATATAAAATTGTAGGGCGGGTGAAACCCGCGCCGCCAACTCATCGAACGCTTGAGCAGCGCGGGTTTCACCCGCCCTACGAGATAGCCTAATTTAGCTTAACTTGGCTTATTTTATTGACAATACCCCTGAATAGTCCGGACGGCACTGTGCCTTCAAAGGAACAACGCAAGCCCACACTTATCGATCGGCTATGAACAGGCTTCAATCGCCAGTCCCCCCAACATTGCCAACTAAACCATAAAACCAAGATTTTTTAACGAGCGCTTGTGTTTCTTAATTTTAAGTTGTACGATGACGTATCTCTTAAATGATTTTACGCTTTTTTGTAACAAAACAACAAGTTTTAACATCGAACACCTTCTATTCTTTTATTTCTGGAGACACCATGCATCCGCTCGAACTCAAAAAAATCCTCTCATCTGGCCTACTTTCCTTCCCCATCACCGACTTTGATGAGCAAGGTAATTTCCGCGCTGATACTTATATCGAGCGCTTGGAATGGTTGGCACCGTACGGTGCGAGTGCTTTGTTTGCGGCGGGTGGCACGGGCGAATTCTTTTCACTGACTTCTGGCGAATACAGCGACATCATTCGCACTGCAGTACAAACTTGTGCGGGCAAAGTACCTATTTTGGCGGGTGTGGGTGGTCCTACTCGTCAAGCCATCGCTTTGGCGCAAGAAGCAGAGCGTTTGGGCGCGCAAGGTTTGTTGTTGTTGCCGCATTACTTAACCGAAGCCAGCCAAGATGGCTTGGTAGCGCACGTGGCTGAGGTCTGCAAATCGGTCAACATTGGTGTGGTCGTCTACAATCGTGCAAACTGTCGTTTGACGCCAGCTTCTTTAGAGCGCTTGGCGAATATGTGTCCGAACTTAATTGGCTTTAAAGACGGTATCGGTGACATCGAATTGATGGTATCGATCTGGCGCCGTATGGGTGATCGCTTTAGCTACTTGGGTGGTTTGCCAACCGCAGAAGTCTATGCCGCAGCCTACAAAGCAATTGGCACACCAGTCTATTCATCCGCAGTGTTCAACTTCGTACCGAAATTAGCGATGGACTTCTACCACGCTACTGCAGCCGATGACCACGCCACGACCAACCGTTTGATTGACGAATTCTTCTTACCTTACTTAGAAATCCGTAATCGCAAAGCGGGCTATGCCGTCAGTATCGTGAAAGCTGGTGCCCGTTTGGTCGGCCATAGTGGCGGCCCAGTACGCGCCCCACTCACTGACTTAACTGCAGAAGAAGATGAAATGTTGCGTCAACTGATTTTGAAACAAGGCGCGCAGTAATAAGCTGCAGAGGTGACAGCATTCCATTGACGAATTGTGGGACGCTCCCCTCGCCTGGAACTCTGGCGGGAACTCGGGCTAGAACTAGAACAAAACAATATTTAGGCGACCTTTGTAAAAACGTAGCGAGCGGTCGAAGTTTGAATTGTGAAGCGTAGCTGTGCTTGTGCACAGCGAGCATCACAACTTCACAATTCGGTCGCGCAGTAGTTTGAACAAAGGTCCATCAAGGATAAAGGAAACACCATGTCAATTCAGGGCAACATGATCATCGGCCAACAACGTCGTTTCGGACAAGCGGGTCAATTAAAAGCCATCAATCCTGCCACCAATACCGAGATCGAACCTGCGTTTGGATTGGCGAACGCTGCCGATGTTGAACAGGCCTGCGAATTAGCGCGGGCAGCCTTTGATCACTATCGTGAAACGACACCCGAACAACGTGCCGTATTCTTAGAAACAATTGCCGACGAAATTCTCGCGCTCGGCGCTAGTTTAATTGATCGCGCACATCAAGAAACTGGTTTGCCTATCGCTCGGCTAGAAGGTGAACGTGGTCGCACCATGAATCAGTTGCGTTTGTTCGCCAAAGTGGTGCGTGATGGGGTTTACCTCAATGCGACTTTGGATAGCGCCTTACCAGAACGCACACCACCACGTCCTGATTTGCGTATGCGCAAAATTGCGATCGGCCCTGTAGCAGTTTTCGGCGCGTCGAACTTTCCTTTAGCTTTTTCTGTTGCTGGTGGTGACACCGCATCGGCGTTGGCAGCAGGTTGCCCAGTTGTGGTGAAAGCGCACAGCGCGCATCTCGGCACGTCGGAACTGGTGGCACAAGCGATCCAAACGGCTGCTGCCAAATGTCAGATGCCTGAAGGCGTATTCTCTTGTTTGATTGGCGATGGTCGTCAAATTGGTCAAAGTTTGGTCAGCCACGCGGCGATCAAAGCAGTAGGGTTTACCGGATCTCGCCAAGGTGGCATTGCTCTGATGCGTACTGCCGCCCAACGCCATGAGCCGATTCCTGTCTACGCTGAAATGAGTAGTATCAACCCAGTATTTTTAATGCCAAGTGCACTCGCGGCAAGATCGACAGCAATTGCGCAAGGCTTTGTCGATTCGCTGATCTTGGGCGCAGGCCAATTCTGCACCAACCCAGGTTTAGTGATCGCCGTCGACAGTACCGATTTAGAAAACTTTATCGAAACCGCTGCGAATGCTATGCAAGCAAAAACTGCAGCGACCATGCTCACGCCTGGCATCCATCAAGCCTATGTCAAAGGCACCGCGCAATTAAGTGCGATTGCGGGCGTCAACCAGGTTGCTGAGGGCCAAGCCGGCAGCGGTGCATGCGCCGCACAGGCCCGCTTATCTTCTTGCACCGCGCCACAGTTTTTGAACACGCCAGCATTGAGTGAAGAAATTTTCGGACCATCCTCGCTCATTATTCGATGCGCTGACCTCGACGAAATGCATGCGATCGCCGAGTTCATTGAAGGGCAATTGACGGCAACAGTACATGCCAACGAAGCCGACTACGAACTCGTCAAGCCTTTGCTGCCCGTCTTAGAACGCAAAGCAGGACGTATCTTGTTCAATGGTTTCCCAACTGGTGTTGAAGTGTCGCACGCGATGGTGCATGGCGGGCCTTTCCCGTCCACCTCCGATAGTCGCACCACTTCCGTCGGCGCAACTGCCATCGATCGCTTCATTCGCCCTGTATGTTATCAAGAGCTTCCAGCAGCATTAATGCCAGCGAGCTTGCAACAAGATAACCCGTGGGCAGTGCCGCGTATCGCGAATGGTGAACTGCAATTAGGGAAATAGTGCCAGCAGCGAATTTTTGCTGAGAAGAGAAATGAAAAAGTCGACTGGATTCCTGCCCAAGCGGGAATGGCGGTAAGCAGGCCTCATATCAAACTGCTTCGACAATATAGAGCTCTTCACAAGATTTAAAAAATAGGAAAAGACTTCCCCACACCGACTTGTTCATTACAATGTTGGCGTGGTGGAAGCTCTACAACAAGACCGGAGACACTTACATGAATTCCCTCAATATAGGACGCTATCGCTGGATGATCTGTGCCCTACTCTTCTTTGCCACCACCATCAATTATCTCGATCGCCAAGTACTCAGCCTATTGGCGCCCGATTTGAGCAAAGAGTTTGGCTGGACCAATAGCGACTACGCCAATATCACTGCTGCCTTTCAATTCGTGTATGCGATATCCATGCTGTTCGCCGGCCGTTTTATTGATCGCATTGGCACCAAACGTGCGTTCATCTTGGCCATTGCCGTCTGGTCTTTCGGCGCCATCATGCACGCCTTCGCTATTTACTTTGGCAATGCCATAAATTCGGTAGGCAGCTTGCTCGGGCTTACCTTACTTCCAGCATCCATCGTCGGCTTCATGTTGTCTCGCGCTGTACTCGCACTTGGTGAAGCTGGTAACTTTCCCGCAGCGATTAAAGCCACGGCGGAATATTTTCCGAAAAAAGAACGTTCTTTCGCCACTGGTATTTTCAACTCTGGTGCCAACATCGGCGCCATACTCGCCCCCATTAGCGTACCCGTGATCGCCGAAGCATGGGGATGGCAAGCCACCTTCATGATCATTGGCGCTATAGGATTTATTTGGATGGGTTTCTGGTTAGTTTTATACGACAAACCAGAACAACAGCGCCGCCTCACGGCACAAGAGTTAGCCTATATTCAGCAAGATGCCGCGCAAGAAAATACCACGGCCTCAAGCGCAACGGCAGAACCCCTTGCGAACTTCTCTTGGTTTCGCTTACTGGCCTACCGCCAAACCTGGGCCTTCGCCTTTGGCAAATTTATGACAGATGGTGTGTGGTGGTTCTTCCTATTCTGGTTACCAAAATATCTCGCTTCACAATACGGCATGAAAACCACTGACTTTGTATTCCCGCTCGCCGTGTTATATAGCATGACCATGGTCGGCAGCATTGGTGGCGGTTGGTTTCCTACTTACTTCATTAATCGTGGCGACACGCCCTATGATGGACGAATGAAAGCGATGTTGATTATTGCCTTCATTCCGCTGGTGGTTTTGCTGGCGCAACCATTGGGTTACCTTGGCTTTTGGGTACCAGTCATTTTGATCGGTATCGGCGCATCTGCGCATCAAGCATGGTCAGCGAATATCTTTACCACGGTATCAGATATGTTCCCTAAACAAGCGGTTGCCTCAGTGGTCGGCATTGGTGGTATGGCAGGCGGCCTCGGTGGTGTATTAATCACCAAACTGGGTGGCTGGCTGTTTGATTACTATGGTAGCCAAGGCCAATTACAAACGGGCTACACTATCATGTTTGCGATTTGCGCTCTCGCCTATGTCGTCGCGTGGAGTGTCATGAAAACTTTAGTCCCCAAATACAAGCTCATCAATTTATAAGCTGGCGAGAACAGGCCATGTGCCTGTTCTCACCCCCGCTTTAACATTCTGTGTAATTGCATTTTCTTATGTTAACGACTCTTCCTATTGAACGTGTAGCTGATGTCCGTTGTGGCGTCGGCGAAAGCCCTTTCTGGCATGTGGCTGAACAAGCTTGGTATTGGGTGGGTATCCCAGATAAAAAAATTTGGCGCTATCGCCCTGAGAGCCAAATCGACGTTACTAAGCAATCGATGCCGAGCCAAGCCTCGTTAGAGCACTGGGATACCGAAGAAATGATAGGCTGTCTCGCACTTGCGGCTGATGGTAGTTTCATCGCGGGCATGGAAAGTGGCATCTTTCAATTACATCTAGGCGACGCTCACCAAGTCCAAGCAAAACGCCTCGCTGCCCCCGCAGAACTTGGTCAAGGCATACGATTTAACGATGGTCGCTGTGATCGCCAAGGACGCTTTTGGAGCGGCACCATGTTCATGGATATGGCGCAAGCCAAAGCCATTGGCAACTTATATCGCTATAACGCGCAACAAGGGATTTCAACCCCATTCGTATCTGGGCTCTTAGTGCAAAATGGCCTAGCCTGGTCGGCCGATGGTCGCACCATGTATCTCTCCGATTCACATCCCAACGGCCAAATGGTTTGGGCCTTCGATTACGATTGCGAAGTCGGCGTACCTTACAACCAACGTGTCTTCGTCAACATGAAATCCCTCGAAAGCCGCCCCGACGGTGCGGCAGTTGATGTTGATGGTTGCTATTGGATTTGCGGTAACGACGGCTCTCGCGTGTTACGCTTTACGCCAGAAGGAAAACTCGACAGAGAAATCGCCGTGCCCATGAAAAAGCCAACCATGTGCAGTTTCGGCGGTCCCAATCTCGACACCCTCATGGTGACCTCCATCGCCGCTGGCCAAGCAGTAGATGACGAATGGGCTGGTGCCACGATTTTGTTACGGCCTGGTGCGCAGGGGATTGCTGAGACGGGGTTTGTGGTGGAATGAGCTGGCAGTAAATTGTAGGGCGGGTGCAACCCGCGCCGTCTATTCGATATGCTTGGACAGTCGACCGATGTCCGAAACGGCCGGCACAATGCCTAACTATTTCTGATTTGTCGACGTTTTATTCTTTTGCTGCCTTAGATAGGCTATATCGAAAGTCGCTTCGCTAGCTGGTCGAGACATAGTTGAAGCGGTAATTTCAAAGGTCAAACCATTCACTTCGTCGCCATATGTCGTGTAGTAGATCATCCACTTCTTCATATAGGTACGTGGCTCTATTTTTTTGTGAGGTGGGCCGTAAGGAACCCCGCCTCTACCTTTCACGCTACGGGCACAAGTACTGTAAGAGAGAGTGTCAAAGGTCTCGCCCACTTTTTTGTGCCCTTTAAAGACTTCATCAATTCTAAAAGTAACTTTTTCAGCATCAATCTCGAAATCAGGGATTGCCTTTGTCGCGTACTTCACATCTTTCACAGAAATGACCGTCGCCAGAACAACAAAATTCGCGGCTTTGAAATCTGACTTCACTCTGCGCTGAGTATCTTCCCGAGCTTCAGGGGGTGGAGGTTGACATGCGTATACGCTCTGTGAGATTTGACTCACACATATTAGAAAGCAAATTCGAACGAAATTTTTCATATGAAAAAAACGAAGTAAAACGTGCAAGCGTGGATACGATTAAAGCGCAGCGTAATCGTACCTAAGTGGACTGTCAATTAGCCTAGCACCCATGTCGAGCACTTTCTATTTGTCGTTCTCTTTCTGATATTCTTCAACAGCCTCAACATACTGTCGTGATTTCAAGATAAGTGGCATATAACGAATGGTTCGCTTCTTCGCGACGCTAATGTCGTAGTTCGCCAAACTTCCCCGAGCCCCACAGTAGGCGCTACAGCTTGAAGATGATTCCGCGCTAACTCTGTCGGTGAGATTCAAAGAGCCGTTATTGGAAGATATTTTCAAGGTGCAAACCTTCT
>CALKVB010000044.1 GCA_937996605.1 uncultured Oxalobacteraceae bacterium
TATGCAGCTACGATTGCAGGTGGATCCGCGAATTTTGCGCTGTGTCGTCAGCATCCAAATATACAAATAGACTGCGCGAATGAACGGATGTGTTGCTGCTATCAATACCATTTATGCTCGTGAAACTTGTCCTTGCAAATGGAGCGTATCATTGTATGTTTTATTTGCTCACGTTGGCTCGAAGAACAGTGGAGTAGTCGACTGGCACCCAAATGTATTTACCACCCAGATCACGGATGCGACCAATGCCGGGAAAAGCGAAATGCGCGCCAGCGATCAAGTCGCCTTGACTTGATACTTCTTCAAACTCTTTGCGGCGCTGGGTGACACCTTTGGCACTGTCTTCTTCAAAGGGCGGATCCACTTCCGGCATTTCGAGCTGAACCTTGTCGTTGACCACAAAGTCACCCCAAAAGCGCATCCGTTGGCCTTGGCTCTCGATCACGAAAAAAACATGCCCCTTGCTGTGCCCATAACTCGCCACGGCCTTGAGTTCGGGCAGTAGTTGTGTGTTCCCATCAAAGGTGGCAAAGCGTTTGTCGACAATGTAAGGTTTGAATTTGGCGACGGTATCCTTCCCGCCTTCCTGGGCTTGCCAGTATTGCAGCTCATGCACATCGACATGCACCGTGGCATTTGGGAAAGCTGGGCGTTTACCATCTAGAAGTCCGGATATATGGTCACCATGCATGTGCGTGATGTACACATCGTCCACTTGTGTTGGCGAGTAGCCGGCCGCTTTCATATTCTTGAACAGTTGGCCATATCCGGTCGCGACGCCGCGACCGCCAGTGTCAATCAAAATCAACTTCTTGCCGGTATTGACCAGAAACGCATTGGTAGAGAAATCAACTTTCTCTTGCAAATGCGTGCGTTTTCTCAGCTCGACTCTCTGGTCAGTTGAAAGTTTGGGAAACAGTATATCCATGTTGTCTGGCCAAACGTTGTTGGCATCCAGCAATGCTGTGACTTGCAAGCTGCCCACCATCACCCTGTAAAAACCGGGTGCCTGGGTTTGCGCCATTGGGGCGGCAGCTTCCACTGTGGGCGCACTCAGTGTGCTAAGTAACGCGACAAAAGGGCCAAAGCGTTTGACCAAAGACAGACGAAAAGAATACCCGTGACTCACATTCGTTCCTTCAAATAGATAGTACTGGTTGATGTTGGGATGAGTGTGTGCGACAACCTGAGTACTTGCCTAGTTCTGTGTGTCAAAGCGGAAAAAGCGTGTGATTAAAGATTCTCGGAACGTACTAACGAAACAGTATGAATACCAAAAGAACAGCCAAAGCTATCGCTGGAGTTTTTATATTTCTCATAAGATTAGTAAGATTTAGATTCATTAACAGCAAGGTGTCTGAAAGCATCTATATGAAGCAAGTATCGAGTGCGATTTGGCTTTTATACTTGGCACTCCTCCTCAATCCCACTTGCCGAATAAACTTATGCAGAACCGATCACCGTGCATCAAGGCCAGCAATCCGCAAGCCCATATCAAACCAGCGCTTACCGGCGCGATTACCAATACGGAAACTAAGTTGAATTTGTAAATCGCAGCAAGGCTCAAAATGAAACCGAGAGTGACTCCGACAATTTATTCAGATTCGCTCACCTCGAGATCGTTTACAATTTTCATCTCAGCTAAAAGACCAAATTTGTCCTGTTCAGGTAATACATTACGCTGCGCTTAAATGGTTTCTATTTGAACTGATTTCCCAATAGTTTGTTATTGCGTAGTTACTGAGAGCGATGAGGGAGCTTCTTTCATATGGAATGCGGCTAAGGGAAAATTCGCCGAACGCGTCTTTTAGGTGAACTCCAATTGAATGTATCACCGCGGAAGGTCATATATTTATGCGCCCATCAGTTTGAATGCACCGGCAGTTAGACTAACAGACCACAGGTAAACTTCAGACGACGCATTCCTGCCAATAATACCGGCTTCATGTCCACAATTCACCGTTCTATCGCAAAACCTTTTCGTTTTGCTACGTAAACAAGTAAAGTAGACATTTTTAAGGAGGGTCTTATGCGCCGATTGAAACCGATTTGCCTTGCAACACTGTTGTTGTTTCCGATGCTTAATAGCTTTGCTGAGAACGTTCAGCCGCCTATGCCTGCTGCAGAGCGCAGTGCGGTGCAAGCCTCGATCACGCAGCAACTTGATGCGATTAGCTCTAGCTTCTACAAATCAAATGAACCCGGCGCTACGGTGATCGTTACCAAAGCCGGTAAAACGCTTTTGCGCAAAGG
>CALKVB010000045.1 GCA_937996605.1 uncultured Oxalobacteraceae bacterium
CAGAAGCGTGGCATTCATCGATCATCACCAATGCGCCATATTTGTCGGCGAGGTCACAGATTTTGTCGAGCTGAGCGATCGTACCGTCCATCGAGAACGCACCGTCAGTAACGATGACGCGATGACGTTTATCCGCAGCGGCCTGCAATTGTTTTTCGAGATCCGCCATATCATTGTGCGCGTAGCGGAAACGTGCCGCTTTGCAAAGACGAATGCCGTCGATGATAGAAGCGTGGTTCAATGCATCAGAAATGATGGCGTCATTCTCATCAAACAAGGGTTCGAACACGCCGCCGTTGGCATCGAAAGCCGCTGCATACAAAATCGTGTCTTCCATACCGAGGAAGTCAGCAATCGCACGTTCTAATTGTTTGTGTACGGTTTGCGTGCCGCAGATGAAACGCACGGAGGACAAGCCATAGCCAAATTCTTCCGTCGCCTTAATGGAGGCTTGCACAGTTTCTTCATCACCAGACAAACCGAGATAGTTATTCGCGCACAGATTGATCAATTGACGGCCTTCAGAGTTGGTGACAACTGCACCTTGGCGAGAGGAGATCACGCGCTCTGGTTTGTACAAACCTTCTTGACGCAAACCATCGAGTTTGGTGGCGAGGTCGGTGAAGAAAGTATTTTTCTGTGCATTTGCGCTCATTGTGGTTCTCCTCTGTACTGAGTTTGGCGATGGCTCTGGTATGATGGTTTATGTTGATTTCCGAATTTCTTTTCGCGAATCACTCAAAAAACCTAAAATTTTTAACGATTCAATAAATATTCAATATATCGAACTAAAATTCAATATAGCGAATATTATCTATGCTTATTTGATTTGGCAAGCGAAACTATGAAAAAAGTGATTGCAACAAAGATAATCTCGGCAGCACCAGCGACGCCTCCTGAGGTTGGTGCGACCCTGCAGCGTTTACGGCTGGAAAGAGGATTAACTTTGGAAGACTTATCCCGCACTGCGGGAGTTTCTAAATCCATGCTGTCCCAGATCGAACGCGAAAAGGCCAATCCCACCATTGCCGTCGCATGGCGCTTGGCCAATGCGCTAGGCATAGGCATGGCCGAATTGCTAACAGCAGAGGTGCCCAAGGTTGATCCCATTCGTATGCTAGAGCCGCACGAGACGCCCACCTTGCCGGGTGAGCATTCAGGCTACGTCTTGAAAATCTTAGGCCCGATGGAACTAGCAGGGCGCTTCGAATGGTATGAGCTAGTCTTAGCCCCAGGCGGCGCGTTGGTGTCGCATGCCCACGATCCAGGCACCACAGAACATCTGACCTTATTAGCAGGCAGTGTCGAAGTCGAGATTGAAGGATTCAAGAAAAAGTTAAAAGTCGGCGGCACAGCACGCTACGAAGCAGATCGGGCCCATGCGATCCGTAATCTTGGGAAGACCGAGGCTAAGGCTTTGATGGTGGTGATTCATCGGTAGAATCGTTGAGCTAGCCGGAACTGCGCAAGATGCGCATAAACCGAAGAGCAATAGATTGAAAAAATGCTCAACGCGGAAACTGCCCTATGCGCAGTTTCCGCGTTGAGCGTCATGTTACCTGCAAAAAATCACCAAAACTTCCACCAGCATTTAGTAGGAGCTTCATGTTTTTCACATCTATATCCGGTCGGTTCTTTTTCACCATCGGTTCGATTATCTTGAAACTCAATCCCTTGATATTCTCCACTATGTCCAGTAAGAATAATTTTTCCCGAATCAAGCCACGAAATAACTTTTTTCGCTTCTTCAGCAACGCCTGGATAGAATTCATCAATTAGTTCTTGTTGATCTTGTGCTTTCAATTCCTGCCATGTTTCGGCTTGATACTTTTCACGAGGAACGGTGACGGCGAGCCCGTATCCCAAACCAAGATTTTCTAAAAAATAGTACCCGTCGCAGTAGAGGTCATAACATTGTTCAATATATTTATGCACATCAGGGGTGCGATTAACAATTTTTTGAAGTACGTTTTTCAAATACCATTCGTAGCAATTTTCAATTTGAACATACTTTCGAAGTATTTTTCCTGCATCGTATAGCGATGAAGGAGTTTTATAGTTCAAAGAAATTAATTCTAAATAGTCGTCCGGCGTTAATGTCTCGCTTAATTTTTTTTCTGAATACACCCATTGCTCGAATTCACTTTGTTCGATTTCTTTCGATAACAATTTGTAGATGGTAAGTTCAAATTCACTCAATGGTGATACTCATACAGGAAACGTCGAATTGTGAGGCGCGCGCGCCGATTTAAAAAGTGCGGAGCAGAACTTCGCGCGTCCGATACGAATGTCATGTCAAGCAACTTCTTCAACTGAATGTGCCCAAAACAGGACAGATCTGTCTTCTTCCCATTCACCTACCTCTATTTGATTGCTCCAACCAAGGCTACTCATATCTGCAATATATAAGTTAAACGCGCTTGAGATTTGTAGACTTCCATACTCGGTGATAGAAGGGCAAATGAATTTCAATTTCTTCAAAGTTCCTAAATCCGACTTAAAAGTAAGAAAAATAAATTCTAAAGAACCAGTTTCAAAACTCATTTCAAATTCATATTTTATGACTTTCCAAATGCGCGGTTCGGTCATTGACGAATGAAACAGTTTCTCGAGTTCATGAGGTGGAAGAGTACTCATATTTTGATGCTTAACGTTGACCGAAAGGTTAGGGGCGATTAAAGGCAACGAACTTACCCCAAGACTCTTCAAATTCATGAGCAGAAATTTCGGACTCAAGAAAATCAGCAATATCCAAGTTTTGATCAGCGAGCATGCCAAATTCATCTTGAAGATGATCTAGTTCGTACTTCAGAACAGTCCCGTTCTCGTAAATTTCTATTTGCCTATTCACTGCACCTTCTTGATCAGTTTCGAAAAGCCAGTCTGACGTGCCCCAAGAGTCATAGGTATCGCCGCGTGACTCATCCCAATGTCGTTTGAAGTAGCGCTTCACGAAGACCCTAACGTTTGAATTAAGGGGCGCCGTTAGGCGTCCCGCTTGAATGATGGGTTGGGCGTTTTTATTTGAAAAGCCTTGAAAGGTAGCGTGGGATATTTTCGAGCTCCCCACTTTGACTAATTTCAGCCTTCCCATTCTCATGTCTAACTATTTTTAAATCCCAAACTGCATCATCCCTTCCATCGTGGCTAGATACATTAAGCTTTTCACATCCAATTATTGGGTCTGATTCCCACCATACATACTCGTAAGGTGTATCTCCACGCTCATGTTCATAGCTTATCGATAAAACCTCCCTTGCGGAAAAGGAAATTGATTTTAACCAACAAAGAAAAGGAATGTTCCATTTACCAACAAACCCCTCAATCTCAGGATTAGTAAAATCTATTTCCGTGAGTAGCGGAGTTGATTTGCTAGCCATATTCCACAGGGATGTGTCTTCTTGATTTTGCTCGTATGAGTGGCCGTATACATTTTCTATTAATAACAAATCTGTAGCATTAACACTTAACATGCCCTTCCAAGGTTTGGAATTTTGAATGGCAATTTTTAAGCTTGAACAGATGGTGATTGATTTGAGAGATTGCCCATTTTCAGGTAATTTGAGCTCAGCAGAGAATGGCATTAATTTTCCTTAATGTAACGCCCAACGTTGAAGGCCACCAGCCCGCGACATACGCCGCGAAGCGGCAACTTGATGTTGCGGGTCTGTGTGGGCCGACATGTTAAAGGTCATTGTGTGGTTGACCGTTCAAGCAGACCTCTTTTGAGGGCAAGCAGGGCCGCACTAGCGCCCCCCGAACGATAGGCCGCCCTAAC
>CALKVB010000046.1 GCA_937996605.1 uncultured Oxalobacteraceae bacterium
ACACCAGCAGCGAAGGCTGAAATGGGTGAGCACGATGAGAACATCAGCTTTGCCGAAATGGAAAAACGTATCGGTGCCGAGTTGGCAGCAAAGATGCGCGACATCAGTATTCAGCTCTACACAGAAGCGGCGAACTACGCAGCGACACGTGGCATCATCATTGCCGACACCAAGTTTGAATTTGGTCTAGACGACAATGGCGTGTTGCATTTGATGGATGAAGTCTTGACGGCAGATTCATCTCGTTTCTGGCCAGCAGATTCCTACGCAACAGGCATCTCTCCACCATCATTCGATAAACAGTTTGTGCGTGATTACTTAGAAACCATCACCAGCTGGAATAAAACAGCACCGGCACCAACCTTGCCGGATGAAGTAGTGCAAAAAACGGCAGCGAAATATCGCGAAGCCTTGGAACGTCTAACAGGCGAGAGTTTGAAGGCTTAAAAATGGTAGGGCGGGTGCAACCCGCGCCGTCTAGCCACTGAGTACTTAAGCAGCGCGGGGTGCACCCGCTCTACATGGCTGGCACATACTGAAAAGTAATATTGGATTTAGGAAAGCACAATGAGTACAAATAGCCAAGCACCAGTGATCGGTGTGGTAATGGGTTCTTCCTCTGATTGGGATGTGATGCAACATGCCGTCAGTATGTTGAAAGAATTCGGCATCCCTTTCGAAGCGCAAGTAGTGTCAGCGCATCGTATGCCAGATGAAATGTTTCGCTATGCAGAGACAGCACGTAGCCGCGGCATTCGCGGCATTATCGCTGGCGCTGGTGGTGCTGCGCATTTGCCAGGAATGATCGCTGCGAAGACTATCGTTCCGGTATTTGGAGTACCTGTGCCTTCTAAGTATTTGCGTGGTGAAGATTCCTTGTTATCGATTGTGCAGATGCCAAAAGGTGTTCCAGTAAATACTTTTGCTATCGGTGAAGCTGGTGCGGGCAATGCGGCCTTGGCAGCTATCGCCATGTTAGCGACCACTGACGATGCAATGGCCGAGAAACTCGAAGCATTCCGTGCTAAGCAGACGCAAGCGGCTCGTGATATGCATCTGCCTTTGTAAGTATTAACGCCGTTTAAGCTTGTTTTCATCTCAAGAGCCAATCGAAAGTCGTTTCGCTTTTGCTTGGCTAGATATTGTGAAGCGTCATCCCTGTGTGTGCAGGAATCGAATGACTTTGCCTTGTATGCTGTGCTTGTGAGAAGCGATTTCTCTTCGCAACATTGGTTTCAAAATATTCAGTACCCGTATGGAAAAATCGACGATGTCCACTTCTTCAAACAACAATTCTCCTCAATTCCCTAATTCCAAAGCCAGTATGTTGGGCATGGTCGGCGGCGGTCAATTGGGTCGCATGTTTGTGCATGAAGCGCAGGCACTTGGTTTTAAAGTGACGGTGTTGGAACCTGAAGCGGGCAGCCCTGCTGCACATGCAGCCGACGTACATATTCAAGCGGCTTATGATGATGCCGCAGGTTTGCAGCAATTGGCTGACACTTGTGCTTCATTCACGACCGAATTTGAAAATGTGCCTGCGGCGAGTTTGGCAAAATTAGCAGAAACGGGTTTCGTAGCACCAAGTGCTGCCTGCGTTTCAATTGCCCAAGATCGTATCGAAGAAAAGGCCTTCTTTACTCGTTGCGCACCGCAGACTGGCATCCTGCCAGCACCGCACGCGATTTTGCGAACAGCAGCTGATCTAGAAAATGTCAGTGTGGATTTGTTCCCTGGTATTTTGAAAACAGCACGCATGGGCTACGATGGTAAAGGTCAGGTGCGCGTTAAATCTATGGATGAATTGCGCACTGCTTTTACCAATCTCAATGGTGTCGTGTGCGTATTAGAAAAAATGCTGCCGCTAGCCTATGAGATTTCGGTATTGGTCGCGCGTGGTGCGGATGGGCAAGCGGTGGTTTACCCCATCGCTGAGAATGTGCATCGCGACGGTATTCTATTTACCACCACAGTACCTAGTCCTCACGTGTCTGCTGAAGCAGCACTGAAAACACAGAATGCAGCTTTGAAGCTGATTGCCGATATCAATTATGTTGGCGTCTTGTGCATCGAATTTTTTGTTTTGCAAGATGGCAGTGTGGTGGTCAATGAAATGGCACCGCGCCCCCATAATAGCGGTCATTACACCATAGATGCTTGCGTCACTAGCCAGTTCGCTCAGCAAGTTCGCGCCATGGCACGTTTGCCTTTAGGTGATGTGCGCCAACATTCTCCATGCGTGATGTTAAACATTTTGGGTGATGTCTGGTTTGATGGCGAAACCAATATCGAACGTCAGCCAGAATGGCATAAAGTACTGGCATTACCTTCAGCGCATTTGCATCTCTACGGCAAAGCTGAAGCACGTCGTGCTCGCAAAATGGGACACATCACTTTTATCGCACCAACATTAGAACAAGCGCAAGATGAAATGCGCCAAGCGTGTGCCATCTTAGGCATCGCACTCTGATTTTGCCGAGATAATACTGTGAATTTTAGCGTGCAAATTTCTGAACAAATTCAAGTCGCCGCCATCGCCTTACAGCATGGTGCCCTTGTTGGTTTTCCGACCGAGACTGTGTATGGTTTGGGTGCCGATGCAGAAAACGTCGAAGCCGTCGCCAATATCTATCGTGCCAAAGGCCGCCCGTCGAATCATCCCGTGATTGTGCACATCGCTCCCGAGGCTGATATTCACTATTGGGTGAAAGATCTTCCCGCAGCGGCGCAGCAATTGATCGATGCGTTTTGGCCAGGCCCTTTGACCTTGATCTTGAAGAGGGCAGATCATATCCCCGATGCTGTATCTGGTGGTCAAGATTCCATCGGTGTACGTTGCCCTTCACACCCGGTCGCCCAACAATTATTGCGTGCCTTCAAAGGTGGCAAAGGCGGTGTGGCGGCACCATCCGCGAATAAGTTTGGCCACGTTAGTCCAACTAAAGCAGAGCATGTCTTAGAAGAGTTTCCTGAGGAAGTCGCCAGCGGCATGATTGCCTCCGTGCTCGATGGTGGCCAAAGCGATGTTGGCATTGAATCGACGATTGTAGATATGAGCCGCCTCGAAACGTATGGCCCAGTCTTATTGCGACCAGGCCACATTACTGCAGCACAGTTAGAGCAAGTCTTAGGTGTTGCAGTGAACGCACCAGATCAAGCTGCACCGCGGGCTTCGGGCACTTTAGAAGCACACTATGCACCGCGCACTCCAGTGGCCTTGGTCGCAGTCGATCAACTCGAAGTCACCGTGCAACAATTACTCGCGGCGAAGAAACGCGTTGCCGTGATGGCCTATGAAGCACATCGCGAAACAGCAGGTCTACAAGCTTGGCGCCAATTAAATAACGACCCCGTGGCCTACGCCCACGATCTGTACGCAGATCTACGTGAGCTCGATCATGTTGATGCCGATATCATCCTAGTCGAAGCGTTACCAACGACTCGTGAATGGCAAGGTGTGGCCGACCGTTTGCGTCGTGCGGCCTTTGATTCGCAAGGGGTGTTGCAGGCGATGGTGCGGTCTTAGCTTTCGACGATTTCTAAGAGCAGGCGCGCATCAAAATCTTAGACTCAAACGTGCACTCGCGAACAATCCGCCGCGTGATTCTCGACGTGAGTAGTAGTTGGTCGTTGGGGTCCAAATCCTCGTCTGTGTAATGTAGGCTTGTTTCAATAGATTGGATACGGCAAAGCGTAGATTTGTGTTTTTGTCGATTGTCCAAGTCGCTGTTAGTGATGTCGATCGCCTGACCTGCTCTAGATTGATCCTATCAGCAGCAACACGTAAGGGACCGCCCGAGACGATACCGTAATTGGCAACCCAATTCCACGCATCATTGACTTTGTATTCCACTGACAAATTGGCATTGAACTTGGCCTGCTCCGCGAAGCGATTGTTGGGGCCAGGGATATTATTAACGTGAGACCAGTTGCGCGACATATTGGCTTTAGCGTAAATCTTTGGCGCATCTTTTAGCATCATAGCCAGTGGCAAACTCGTATCAAGCAAGACACCATGCGAGATTACGTCACCACTGTTGATGCTCTGTTGCTGCCACCGATTGTTCTCAAAGAAGATTCGATCACGGATGAGATTCTTTACCGATTTTAGGTAGTGGCTGAACGAATAGTTCAGCTCGTTTTCGCCAAAATGTTCGAAGCTTGTATCAAGTCCCCAAGCGACTTCTGGGCGTAAGTTAGGATTGCTGACGAGCTCAGGGCGTTGCAGATCCTGGCCAAGATTGCTGGGCGAGTTCGCGAGTAACTGTTGCTGTTCGGGATTCTTAAAAGTTCTTGCAATCGCCAAGCGAAATTGATCTTGCGCTTCCTTGTAAGGTTTCCATCGGGTCTGCAAAATCGGACTGGCGATTGACTGCGATTGGTTAGCGGGCTGATCCACTGCGTTGCTGATTTCGGAGCGAAACCCCTCCCATCGAGCGCCAATATAGTGTGACCATTGTTCTGAAACCTCCCATTCACGTTGCGCAAAAAGGGCCGCTTGGCCAGATCGAAGCGAGGATATGATTGGCTCTTTCGCATTGTCGACGAGGTTGGAGTCATAGTTTTCGTTCTTGATGCTCCAGCCAACTTTGATGTTATCGGTGTCCGATTGATGAATGAGAATTTGGCCGTCCCATAAGAGTATCCTGCGCCAGTATTCGATTTCGCGACGAGAGTTCAGTGTGATCGAATCATTCGAAATTACGGAATTACTCTCGGAAGTGGCTGTGCTCCGACTAAGTGTGAGAGAGGAGCTTAATTGTGTGTTAGCTGACAATGGCTTTTCCCAAATTGTTTTGATTCGATTGCTGTAAGGGATAAACTTTTCTGAAGTAAGTTCATTTTGCGTAATTACCTGTGGGGCCGCAGGCCTGACTGTACTGCTGTCGGTGTTGACTAAAGCAGAGACTTTGCCAAGGTAAGCTTGAACCGAAAAACGCTCATTTGCTCCTAGCGACCATGTTAAATTTTGCGTCATCGAATAAGCCCTGTTGTTAGTTCTCTGTGCGAGTTGACGCTTGTATTTGTCAAAATCGTTGTCGCCAGTGTTAATGCGTTCGAAATATTCGTACTGGTCGTTTGAATATTGCGGTTGATTGATAAAGAACCCAGAGTCGTAGGAAAAATAATCAAATTTGTCGGCGAGGCTTAGACGTAGCTGTTTTGATAGGCGCGATTTATCTTGGTGTGTAATGAGTAGTTCCAACTTTCGAGAACGTGTTTTCACCGTACGTTGCAGTACGATATTGATCGTTCCTGCTATCGCTTGAGTGCTAAATTCAGCAACCGCCGAGCGAATAATTTCTATCCTCTCGATCTGAGTGACAGCAATATCGGAAATTCGAAAACCAGCAGCAGGCGCCTGCCCATCAACCAAGTACTGCGTATAGCCTTTGAGTCCATTGATATTGCCATTCACGATTCCCGCTTGCCGATTTAGGATGTCGGCAACACTGGCATCGCCATGCTTTTCAATTTCTTCTCTTGTGACGATGTATTTGCTAACGGTGTCGTCTCGACGTGCACTATATTTTTTCGTATCACCTTGCACTTCGACTTGTTGGCTGCTTGAGGTCGCTTGGCTTTGGACCGGCTGTGGCTTGATCTCTTGCGCAAAGAGACTTTGCATCAGGCAAAAGCTCGAAATAAACATCCATAAAAGGTATTTGGTTTTTCGGAGGGGCATTATGGTGAATTGTTCTGAATACCTAGATATTGATGTCAGTTTTCTTGATCAAACAGTATAAATGATGCGGCTCCATCGGTGAACTAGTGTGGCCGCGAAGTGAAAGACAAGCGTTTTAGTAAATATTTGGGATCAAACGCAGCATGTCGGATGCAGTATGCACTTTACTTCCGTTAAGTCTTCAACGAAGATGCCTGATTCGTATTTCAAACTAAGGATAAAGATGATGAACTTCAGTCGCATACTTCTCGTTGGCACCATGTTGGTGTGGTCTTGTATTGCCCATGCGAGCGTATCGAATGCGGCAACGGATAGTGAAGTGACGGCCGTCAAAGCCGCTCGCTTACTTGACGTAAAAACGGGTGCGATGCTGGCCAATCCTGTGGTGTTAGTAGCG
>CALKVB010000047.1 GCA_937996605.1 uncultured Oxalobacteraceae bacterium
TGCAGCAATCGTGGTGGCAGCGGCAATCGCCTGATCCTTGTTATAGCTCTCGGGCTTGTCGACCATGCCCTTGATCTTGCCAAAGTTCCAGGCCATGAATTTGTAACCGGCTTGGCGGGTTTTGATGGCGTCTTCCGGCTTCATTTGTGCCATGGCGGCACCGGAAAATACAGCCAACGTGGCGCCAGCGAGAACGATTTTTCCGTCGGACTGCAATGAAGCGGCGTAGGCTGAATCGCTGCCATTGCCGCTGCCTACGGTCGTAAAGACTTTACCTCCAGAACCAAAGGTCGGATCAAGATTGCCGTCAGCGTCGTAGCGCAATGAACAGAATGGGAAGTACCAGTGCAATTTGTAGACGGGGTTTCAGTCTAGGAACCAACTTGGCATTCGATGGTGAATACTGCAAACCGATATTCATCGACAGCATCACAAACCAACCGAAAATAAGGATACAAAACAAAAAACCTATTGCACCGAGCAGCACGATCAGATGCAATTTAAAGTCGAATGTACCTTTCTTTAACGAAACCAGTACGTACGCAATTATCTGCGACAAAACAAGGACGCTCGAAAGTAAAATTACAAGCGAACGTATTCCATGCATGTTCATACGAGCATGGACAGGTTGCATCCAAATATTGATTATCGATTTCATTTGGTCATCTCAATAAACAAGTCTTCCAAACTCAATTTCTCTACGCGAATGTCACTACGACTCGAAAGCTCGCGCATTTGCTGCTCAGACCACTGTCCCAACAATCGCTGCTCTCCGCTTACCGAGCTCGTGCGTTGCAAAACTTTGCTTGGATTTAATTGACTCAAAGCAGCTCCCGAGCCCGTCACCTGCAAACTCACTTCCATCAAATCATCAAGTGATTGCTCGTGTACGATTTTCCCCTTCGAAAGAAAAGCGACTTTCATCGCAACACGTTCAAGATCAGACAGAATATGCGTAGAAAACAGAATCGTTGTGTTTTGATCGATCACGCTATCCACAATCTCACGCAAAAAATCGCGGCGACCTGCAGGGTCTAAGCTCGCTACAGGTTCATCTAATACCAATAGTTCAGGATCATGTGCGAGTGCACGAATAATCGCCAATCTTTGTTTTTGTCCGCCAGAAAACTTACTGATGACTTTATCGTACGGCAGCTCCCAACGCGCCATTAAACTTTCGACCTTGGCATCATTCCAACGCGGATACAGCGCTTTAAAATAGTTCAACATTTGACGCGGAGTTAGCCAATCAAACAAGTCCGAATTTTGCGGCACATAGCCAATTTTCGCTTTAACATCGGACGACAAATTGTTGACCGGCGCGCCAAATAGAGCAATTTCACCGCCACTGTTTTCACGCAAACCAAGCAAACATTCAATCAATGTAGATTTACCAGCGCCATTGCGTCCAAGCAAACCGACAATACTGCCTGCTTCAATATCCCAATCTAATTGATTCAACACAGACTGCGATTCAAACGATTTACTCAAACCACGAATTTTGATAGGTGCTTGCATATAAAATCCAGAACTTGTTATAACGTCAGGTCAATTTTTTTCGACGTCACACCACAAAAATATCGACGACGAGAATTACTTTAGAATTGATTAAAGCAGTCAATCAACGAATTTGTTTCACTTCAAGACCTTGCTTCTGCATCAAATCGATAATGCTTTTCTCGCCAGCCAAGTGTCCTGCTCCCACCACGACAAACAGCTTCTTGCCACTTTGCATCATGTCATTAATTTTTTTGACCATACCTTCGTTACGATCGTCCATCAGCATTTTCATCATCTTGCGTGAGCCAGCATCTTTGTTGGCAGCATCAGTAAATATTTTTGCGATTGCTGGTGCATCGGCAGCACGCCATGAACTCACGATTTGATTCAACTCTTTCATCATCTCGCCACTCTTCATCGATTCCAACAGCGATGAAATCATCGCATCACCCTCTTCATCACTGAGTGTACTCATCATGTTTGCCTGAAATTCCAAACCTTCAAGTTCGACCACATTCTTTTTATCCGCCTTAGAGCGTTGAATAAAGTGCAGGTCTATACCTTTTGAAGGATCAAATCCCATCTGCATTCCAACTTGCAAGGCGACCGCAGAAGAGACTACGAAGGGCTTAAATCCTTGCATTTGTTGTGCTGCAGGACCAAACATCGTTTGAAACTTTGTCCATGTATCTGACTTCAAATGATTTTGTAGTTTATCTGGTGCGACATAAGTGAACTTTGGCATCACCGCTTGGGTGGCAGACATATCCGATACGTCTGCTTCGACTGCCACGGTATCGGCCTGCGAATAGGCAGCATCTACTTTGGGAGACATTGGATAAAAATCTGCCTTGGCAATATGGATCGATCCGAACAAATATGCCGTCTTATCACCCGACTTAATTTCAAACAGTAAACCACGTGTTGTATCACTGGATACTGCAGCGGTTGTAGATGGCGTTTGCGCATTTGCTTCACCAAACACGGAAAAATAACTTAAGAATCCAAGTGTAATAATTTGGACCATCGTTGTGACAAAAGACTGTATATATTTCATGATTCAATCCTTACAAAACTTCATTGTTAAAAAAACGATCAGCCTAATCATTTAGCGAATACTGATCGTCAATTTTGGTTCGCATTTAAGAGACTTATTTCTTAGTCTCTTCGTTTAACATTTCTGAAAACATGGCGATTACTGGTTCAGGTGCCAATTTCAATTGCTGTACTTCTAATGACAATCGCTGCATGCTAGGCTTAAGTAACTCAAGCTTTGCTTGGTCCTCATTCACTTGGACTTTACGAGTAGCGATGATCATCCCCATCCCGCGTTGACGTTCAAGCAAACCCTCTGTCTCCAGCATGCTATACGCTTTGGATACTGTCATTGGATTCACCCCCAAACTACCAGCAACCATACGTACAGATGGCATACCATCACCAGGACGAACCTGCCCACCCACTACCAAACGACGCAGTTGTTCTATCATCTGCCGATAGATAGGCTCACTACTGCCGGTAGCGATATGAAAAATGTCAGGAGGTAAATCACGGGGTGAACTCATGTTTCCTTTGTTTGCAATACATTCATCAAACTATCGATTTACTGTATTACGCACTGTATTAGTTACTGTATGAATATAGTAATACAGTGTTTTGGCAAAAGCAAGGATTTTTTTGGGATTGTGCTTCGAGGGGTGATGAGTATTTAACTCGACAGACCAATAAACTATGACGGCAATTCCTGCTTCAAATCATGTTTGGGCAATCGATATGAGCAGACGAAAAACAAGCAAGCGACCACTGAGAAAGTCCAGTAATCGAGCGGTGCGCCCCATAACCAATGTTTGTGCCAAAACACATCGACAGGATTAAAACGTTCCCAACCAAAGGCGGGATTTAAGATAAACCAGAGAAAATCTTCGACGATCCAGAACTCCATAATGCAAGCGAGGGCTCGTGCTTGGAGTTTCCAGCTCCACGTCTGCATAAAAAATAAGGGCAGGTGAAATACCATCGCGATAAACGGAAACATCCAAGCGTGATAACCGGTCATCGCCCTGCCGCCCCAAAAGATATCGAGTAGCCAATGGCTTTCAATGCGCCAAGTAGGTAAGCTAGTAGCCCATCCTGCTGCCCCTTCGATTTGAATCTCTACCTCAGCAAAAAAAATGGCCATCAACATGACCCAAGCACAGTTGAAAAACAAGCCTCGTTGATTGATGCGCATAGTGTCTCTGCTGTTCACAAAATTAAAATCAAAGCCTAATTTGCACGAGGGAATTCATTACTGTAGCAATCACCTGTTTCGCTGCGTTTGGTGTGGCAATGCGGGCGCCAGCCTCTCGCATTTTTCCCAAGCGTTGCGGCTCTTTCAAAAGCTGTTGGATACGGAAACACAGCGCACTCTCATCGACCGCTTTCATCGCAGCCCCACTTTCCAATATGTAATCTGCATTGCGCTCTTCTTGCCCCGGAATCGGTGCATTCACAATCATCGGTAAGCGCATCGCCAAACATTCGGAAGTCGTCAAACCGCCTGGCTTGGTCACGATAAGATCTGCACATATCATCAAGCGCTCTACTTCACGGGTAAATCCAACGGGGAATAAACGATTGCAAAATCCGTTACGCATCGCGTCTAAAGCTTGAAACGCTTGCTGATTTTTACCCGTCAACACAATCAATTGAAAAGCTTGACTGAGGTCTTCGCCGGCAATGTTCAACAAGCGGCGCGCCAAACTTGGTAGATCGCCCACGCCACCGCCACCACTCATCAGCATGACTGTTGTCTTATGTGGATCACATCCCAATTCTTTCGCACACACTTGCCTATCTAAAACCTGGTTAAATGCAGGCATGATAGGAATGCCAGTCACATGAATTTGATTGTCAGCGATGCCATACTCTCGCATGCGAAACGCAACTTCTTGATTGGCAGCAAAATAACCGTGCATGCCCTCATGAACCCACATACGATGAAGATCGAAATCAGTAACTTGGACCCAAACCGGACAAGCAAGCTCACCACGCGCTATTAAGCGAGACAAAATTTCAGCGGGCAAGAAGTGTGTGCAGATGATGGCATCTGGCTCAAACTCTTTGATAAAGCGTAGCAGCGCTTTCGCATTCCAACGTTCTAAGCGACGCCTGAGATTTTCCATTGTGCTATCGTGCTTCGCTTCATTACTATAGTGATATAGATATCCCCATAGTGACGGAGCCTTGTTCACCAAGTGCATGTAGAAGTCGGTATACACTTTACGAAAAGCTGCAGTCGCATACTGCATGACATCGACATGTACTACAGTTTCGTGTGGATAATCGATATTCGCTTGAACGCGAATTGCTTCCGCGGCTCTAGCATGTCCGGCACCAGCGGAAACGCTTAAGATCAAAATCTTGCGAGGGGAAATAGGAGAGAAGTCTGCCATATGCGGCAGATTGTAAAAGGCCGTAGTGACATGCGCATGACATACAGATGACATGTCAATGACATTGCAGCCTTTTGTGTCAATTCAAATTTTGCGCTTACTGCTTTTCGAAAACTAAATCCCAAACACCATGGCCTAACTTGAGACCACGATTTTCAAACTTAGTCACCGGACGATAATCAGGACGCGGCGCATACCCTTCAGCAGTATTCCTTAGGGTAGGTTCAGCGCCTAATACTTCCAACATTTGCACCGCATAATCTTCCCAATCTGTCGCACAATGAATATATCCACCTTTTTTCAAACGCGAACTGAGCAATGCGACAAGTGGACCTTGTATCAAACGACGTTTATTGTGACGCGCTTTATGCCAAGGATCTGGAAAGAAAACATGCACGCCATGCAGAGATTCAGGCGCAATCATGTTAACCAAAACCTCATAAGCATCATGCTGAATCACACGTTGATTAGTAAGACCCGCGGCACCTACCAATTTCAATAAGCTACCAACACCGGGTGTATGCACTTCAACACCGATAAAATTCTTTTCCGGCATTAGACTTGAGATCTTTGCGCTCGTTTCTCCCATGCCGAATCCAATTTCAAACACGGTCGGCGCTTCACGGCCAAAGGTTGCGGCCATATCCAAATTTTCCTTTTTATAAGGAATCATGAATTGCGGCCCTAAGGTCTCGATTGCTTTTGCTTGCGCATCGGATAAACGCCCGGCACGGGTTACAAAACTACGAATGCGATGTTCGGTTGGATCATAGAACATGGCTTTGCGAGGCTCTTCGGCCTCCACTTTTTGATCTGACTGGTCTGACATGGATAATTTGAAATGAGTTGCCCTGAGCGAGGGGCATGAGAACCTGTGTCAATAAAGATAATACGCAGGTCTCAAAGAAATAAAGGCGCCATTTTACGCGCCTTTACGTAAGATTAGCAAACCACTGCATAGTAACGCTGTCGTTACAGGCTTGGCTTAGTCTATTATTTTCTGGATAATTTTCAATACTTACCATTACTCTTTTGCAGCGACTTTAGTGCTGTCTTTGCTGGGAAAAGTCCCTGCAGCAAGTTGTCGTTTGAACCAATCTTGAACCATACGCTCCTCAAATTCAAAGTGCGTTACG
>CALKVB010000048.1 GCA_937996605.1 uncultured Oxalobacteraceae bacterium
GTTGGCCTTGAGGTCAAAGCCCAGCGCTTCCAGGCTGCCCAGGTACAGCTCCAGGATATTGGCCGGCGCGGGCTTCAACACCACCTGGTACTGGTAGTAGTGCTGCAGGCGGTTGGGGTTTTCGCCGTAGCGGCCATCTTTGGGGCGGCGGCTGGGTTGCACATAAGCGGCCTTCCAAGGCTCCGGGCCCAAGGCGCGCAAGAAAGTGGCGGTGTGTGAAGTGCCTGCACCGACCTCCATGTCGATGGGTTGCAACAAGGCGCAGCCTTGCTCGGCCCAGTAGGACTGGAGTTTGAGAATGATTTGTTGAAAAGTCAGCATGCAAAGTGGCCAGCAAACGCTGGCAAATTAGGCTGCAGGTCAAGACGCCCGCAAACCTCTGATTTTACGGGCCGAAACGCCTTTGGCCGTGCCTAGATGCATGCGCCATGGCGGCCACGATCAATAAGGCCAGCACAGCCAGGCCCGCCAGCGGCCAAAGCCCAAATGCTGACACCCATTGGGCGTAAGGTGTGATGGGGCCATGCACCCCAAACACCTCGGCAGTGAGTGCGCCCTGAACTGCACTGGGCAGTCGGTGTGTGACCTGCCCTTGGGCATTGATGATGGCGGTAGCACCCGTGTTGGTGGCCCGCAGCATGGGGCGGCCCAGCTCTAAGGCGCGCATGCGAGAGATGTGCAGGTGCTGATCAATGGCCACGGTGTCGCCAAACCAAGCAATGTTGCTGAGGTTGACCATGATGGTGGGGGCCTTGTCTGGGTCAGCAAAGCTGCGAGCTAGCTCTTCGCCAAATAAATCTTCGTAACAAATATTGGGGGCGATGCGCTCATCCTTGAAGACAAAGCTGGGCTGTGCCACATCGCCACGCGAAAAGTCGCCCAATGGGATGTTCATCATGCGCACAAACCATTGGAAGAGTGGCGGAACAAATTCACCAAAAGGCACGAGATGATGTTTATCGTAGCGATACAAATAGCCACTGTCGTTTGCATTCGCTCCCAAGCCAAGCACGCTGTTCGCATATTTGTTATTACCATCGTCAATCGCGACGCCAACAAAGACCTTGCTGTGTGAACTCGTCGCGAAATTCTGCAAGCCTTGCAAGTAATCTGCTGGAAGCTGTGAAGTCAAGATCGGTATTGCAGTTTCTGGCACAGCAATAATGTCTGCAGACCGTTCGGTAATCATACTCGAATACATTTGCAAGGTACGATCAACAAACTCAACACTAAATTTTTCGCCTTGATCGATATTGCCTTGCGCCAATCGTACCGTCAGCGGTGAACCATGCGCATGGGTCCAATTGAAACTTTGCAATCCCAAGCCAACGCCAAAAATACTGCCGATCAAACCTAAAGACAAGCAACGCGCAAAACGTTCATTCCACGCGGCTAACAAAAGTGCGAGTGCGCCAGCGCTAGTAGCAGCCAAACCTGCTAAACCATAAACACCAAAAATAGGAGCAAATCCAGATAAAGGACTAATCGTATGTGCATAACCGACTGATAGCCAAGGGAAACCCGTGAACAAATAGGAGCGCAAATATTCGCACAAGGTGAACAAAGCGGGCAACAAAACCAAAAGCAGCAAATAAGAACCTAATTTCCAGCGTTGTTGCAGATACCGACTAAGGGCAAAGGCCATCATAATAAACAATGACATATACGCTGCCAGCAAACTCACAAACAAAATCGCAAGCAACCATGGCATGCCACCATAGCGCGTCATGGCGATAGTTAACCAACTTACACCCAAAGCCATCGTGCCAAAAGCGTAGCTAAAACCGAGCTTGGCGATTTGCTTCTTATTCCAATCGGGATGACCGATAAAAAGTAAGAACATCAAAGCCAAACTGATTATTTGTATCGGCCAAATGAAAAAAGGCGCGAATGAAAGTACATTCAGCGCCCCGGCGAAGAGTGCCACAAGACACGCTCGTGGCAAACTCAAATTGTCTAATAATGCCAAACGCATTCCAGCTTAATCCTCCGCTACGTAACTGGCGCTACGTTTTTCAACTAAGATCATTTGTACTTGTCGCGCATCAGCTCGCAAAATTTCAAAATGCAATGAGCCAATATCAAAGGCGTCGCCTTTATGTGGTACACGTTGTAAATGATTCGAAATGAAACCGCCTATGGTGTCCATTTGTTTATTGCTCAACTCACTACCGATCACTTCATTAAATTGCTCAATCTCGGTCAAACCCTTTACGCGCCAACGCTTACCATTACCCATGTTATCGAGCGCAATAATGTTATCTTCTTCCTCGTCGAAATCGTATTCATCTTCGATATCGCCGACGATTTGTTCCAACACGTCTTCGATCGTAATCAAGCCAGCCACACCACCGTATTCATCAACCACCATCGCCATATGATTGCGGTTAGCGCGGAAGTCACGCAACAAAATATTCAAGCGTTTGGATTCAGGGATATAAACGACAGGGCGCAACATCTCGCGCACATCGAAGCTCTCTTCCGCGTAATAACGCAGCAGATCTTTCGCCAGCAAAATGCCTACGACTTTGTCGCGCTCGCCATCCACAGCAGGAAAACGCGAGTGAGCCGTTTCGAGCACTTCAGGCATCCATTCAGCGATAGGCTTGGAAATATCGACCACGTCCATTTGCGAACGCGGAACCATGATATCGCGGGCGGATAAATCAGAGACTTGGAAAACCCCTTCGATCATAGCCAAGGCATCGGCGTCGATCAAATTGCGCTCTTGAGCGTCATGCAGAACTTCTAACAGCTCTGCGCGGTTTTCAGGTTCGGGAGAAATTAAGGCGGTCAGTCTTTCGAACAATGACCTATGTTGTTTAAGGTCAGATGGTCTGACCTTACTAGAGTGCTCTTGCATAATGGGCTTGACGCCGTTGTTTCTAATCCTACAGGATACAACATCTACGGCTTTTTCCCAAATTTTGGGCTTATTTTGTCTTGAAAACCACGTCTAAGAACCATGCATTTCTTCTTATCACGCGCTTCAAAGCATGGTTTTCTCACCAAATTCAATCGCTTAGGATCGTAATCTCACCTAAAATAATGGGTCTGTAACATCTTTTGAGTTAGCCAAAACATCCACAATGTCGTCAGACTATTCCTTGATTCCGCTTCTGATTATTGCTTTTTATATCATGAGCAACTGCGTTTGTACGCTACTCTACGCATGGGACAAACGCTCAGCTATGCGACGAGGCCAAAGAATTAGTGAAAAAAACCTATTACTTTGGACTTTCGTTTCAGGTGGTCTGCTCGCGCTCGCTGCCCAACAGATCTTCCGGCATAAAACCCAAAAACTCAGCTTTCAATTAGTGGCAATCGTTGCTGCAATATCGCATCTCATCATTTGGTTTTGGGTAATCACTCAATAGCGTAAGATAGTTAGAGTCGGCGCTGCGTCTTTATGCAAGTGAACAATCAATAATCGATCAAACTCATCTTCTGCTATCGCTTTTTGCTCGTTGATACCCAAACCCTGCAACAAGGTATTAAGTGTATTCGAATGGCCAACGACCAAGGTGTTCTTGCCCGCATTACGCAATTGCTGTCCCATTACTAGAGATTCTTTGGCGACGTAGGGTGTAATCGTGAGTTGACGCAAATCCGCTAAGGGTTTAGCTGTTAGTTGGGTACGTTGGTATTCGGTCGCAAATACTTGCTCGATGTTCGCATCACGTAATATGCGTGCTAAGTTCTGTGCACGTTGTTGACCTTTATCGCTTAGCAAAGGATCGCGGCTGTCATCGACTTTTTCACCGTGTCTCACCAAAACGATAGTTTGAAACGCATAGGCTTGCACGCTCAACATACTGGCGAACAAAACAAAAACGGTCAGTATTTTCTTGATCATCTTTTTTCCTCATTGGTTTTAAATTCCATCTTAAACCTCATTTTAAATCGTCAATCTTGTGTATCGGCTAAAACTGCGGCAATCTCCTCAGACTGGTGAAAGCGGGAATAATGAATTTCTTGAATCGCACCGTCTTGGTTTTCAAACACATCAACATAACGATGATTCCAACGTATCAGTTCGCAAGGATAATAATGCCGAGCGCGTTGATTTTGATTCGTAGTTTCATCAATTCCATCCACACTCAAAATCAACGCCGCCTGCTTTTGTTTTAATTCTTCTACGCTGATGCCAAACAAAGGGCTACTCTCATCAATCACATGAAAAATTGTCCAACCCAAGACGAAGATAGGGTGCTGATCACGCAGTAAAACTAAATCATGAATTTTACGAAACTTGCCGTTGGTGGGCGACTCTTCGTTCCAAATCAAACGCAATTTAGCGGATGCTTCACTGATCACGTTCATACGCGCATTTGCCATCCGTATCATCAACAGTCGCTCGCCTTCAGCAATATGACTGACTGGATGTTCGGCAAAAATAATACTGGAACGCGGCCGCGAAAAACGCGCAAAAATCAAACCAGTGACTAGCGCAAGGCCAGACATGCCGATAAAAATTTCTGTCGTCGAGACCCAGTGTCCATATGCGGTCTGTGGATGCATGTCGCCATAACCCACTGTCGCTAAAGTTTCGACGCTAAAGAAGAAGGCTCCCAAGAACCCCTGTGGATACAAATTACCAATCGCATTATCGCCCAACATATACAAACTCGCGAACACAAGGTTCATCAGCATAAACAAGACGGCAAACGCGACAAAGAACACAGGCCAAGTTGTGGTCATCGCGTAGTAATAAATATCCTGCCAAAATCGTGTACGCAAGCCGTAAGTAATAACTTGGCGACCACTCATTTGTAACACGCGTTTATGTTTTTTATCAGCTTCGAGGCTCATAAGTATCTTTTCAGATTTTTTTGAATGCTAACAAGCTCGGGGAAATCAATACAAAGATGCAGAAATCGAGCGGGATCGATCCGATTTCATAGATTCCACAAGCGACACTTTCGTCAATACAGGAAAATTACCTCACTTGGTCTGATAAAAGCGAAAATATCTAGATCGGTAAAATGACCTCGTTTTTCGATACTCCGCAAAACTTTACCATTTGACGATATCTCTTTGGTGAAAATAACTCGCTTAAAATAGCCATAAAAGTATCGCTCTATACACAAGAGGCTAAAAAAAACCTCGTCGACATTCGTCTGACGAGGCATAGATTCGAAATACTATCAACATAATAAATTAATAGCATTTACGATTCAATGTCTATCAAAGATAGGGATTTTTCAATCCTAAACCTTCCAGAATTTCGATTTCCAAAGCTTCCATTTCTTCTGCCTCTTCATCGTCTTCATGATCATAGCCTTGCGCATGCAAGACACCGTGCACGACCAAGTGCTGCGCATGTTCTAACACCGTTTTCTTCTGTTCTTTCGCTTCTTTCTCCAGCACATCGGTGCACAGGATGATGTCCGCTTGTGTCACTTCCGCGTCACTGTCTTCGGTGTAGGCAAAGGTTAATACATTCGTTGCGTAATCTTTGCCGCGATAATCACGATTCAGAATTTGTCCTTCTTCGGCATCGACAATACGCAAAGTCAAATCCGCTGGAAAGAATAAAGCAGCTTGTATGGTTTTGCGCAGTAAAGGGCGCGTCAATACTTCTTTAAGCCGTTCATCGGCATATTGCACGGAGAGATTGAGTTTGTGTTTAGGAGCTGCTGCCATGACCGTTCTTACCTTCTCTTACTTTTACTCATTGCGGTTGCATGCTTTAAGCTGACAATTTCCGCATCTTGTTGATCTTGGTGTTGCGTGGCTTCCTCGTACGCGTCCACGATACTGCCGACCAATGGATGGCGCACCACGTCTACACTCGTGAATTGATTAAATGCGATACCGCGTACCTGGCGCAAAACCTGACAGGCATCGACCAAACCACTACGTTGGTGGCGCTGCAAATCGATCTGCGTTACGTCGCCAGTCACTACCGCTTTACTGCCAAAACCAATACGCGTTAAGAACATCTTCATTTGTTCAGGCGTCGTATTCTGCGCCTCATCCAAAATAATGAAGGAATGGTTCAAAGTACGGCCGCGCATATACGCCAAAGGTGCGATCTCAATGACCTGCTTCTCAAACATTTTTTGCGTGCGATCAAAGCCGAGCAAATCATACAAAGCGTCATATAGCGGGCGCAAATACGGATCGACCTTTTGTGCTAAATCACCCGGTAAAAAGCCAAGACGCTCACCGGCTTCCACCGCTGGGCGCGTCAATACAATACGCTTGACTGCATCACGCTCTAGAGCGTCAACGGCACAAGCCACTGCCAAATAGGTTTTACCTGTACCGGCAGGCCCAATCCCGAAAGTAATGTCGTGTTCTTGAATCGCTTTGATATAGACATTTTGACCGGGTGTACGGCCATAGAGCTTGCCCTTGCGGGTTCGCAGCCCGATGCTTTCGATGTCGTGGCTGACTGTGGGCAGTTGGCTATTGAGTTCAATCAGACCCAGCTGGATATCTTCGATGTCCAGCGCGCCATGATCGGCACGCAGATAAAACGTCCCTAAAATTTGCGCCGCTTCACGCGCCCTTGCGCCCAGAATGGTGAAGCGTTCGTTGCGGCGACTGATATGCATCTACCAGCTGGGTTAAATTTTTGCTCTGTAGTTGATCTATCTGATGCATAGATTGTTTTGCTCAATGAGCCATCAGGATAAAATTGAATAGAAGAGGTTATGTTGCCGTAAGCGTCCAGCTGGATTCGTGTAATGTTTGCATTTTTATCATTAAAATAATTAAGAGTAATGGAGATCGGAAGAGCACACGTCTGAACTCCAGTCACCTTGTACTATCTCGTA
>CALKVB010000049.1 GCA_937996605.1 uncultured Oxalobacteraceae bacterium
ATGCGCTGCCCCATTCACCGCGTTGGATAGCAATATCTGAGCTCAATAACTTAAACATCAGCTCTTTACTCAGTTCATGCTCAGGTAGTGAATCCGAGGATGTCTTTTCGGTAGTGCTTTTGTTTTTAAGTGGCTTAACAATCGGTGTAGCCGTTTGCTGCGCTTGTGCGGTGCTGATGATAAAGGGGGAAGTGAAGCCCAAACAAATTGTCAGAAGTGATGTCAGTAGTGCGCTCAGTCGGAATTTCTGACCGATGATCGGGGTACTAGCATCTTGCTTCAGTAGAATAGGTACAATAGACAATCCGCTTTGGTCTGGCGTTGCGCGCGTGGTTGTAAGATGTGTTGTTTGAATCAGTTGAAAATAGTTCAAAAGCTTTCCTTTGCTTGACGAAAATATAACCCGCCTGTAACTCGATTTTACGCGCAAATTGCATCAAGCGTAGTGATTTGCGGTGGAAGTGGATTGTAGATTCTATTGAATGCTGAGTAGTACAACGAAATTGACAAATTGAAGGAAGTTGTTCATGCCTGAATTGCCTGAAGTTGAAGTGACTCGTCTGGGCGTTGCTCCTCATGTTGAAGGGCAAAAAGTAACGGGTGTTATTTTAAGGAGGGAAGGTTTGCGTTGGCCATTTCCAGCCAATTTGGAGCAAATCTTGCGCCACCGACGTGTTCTTAAAACGAGTCGTCGTGGTAAATATTTATTACTTCATTTCGAGCACGGCGTGCTGCTAGTGCATCTTGGAATGACTGGAAATTTGCGGGTCATGCCAAGCACCACCCCGGCACAAAAGCACGATCACGTGGATATCGCATTGGGCAACCAGATGTTACGCTTGACTGATCCTAGACGTTTTGGTGCTTTGTTGTGGCATGCAAACGAAGATGGCGATATTCAGGAACACCTACTTTTACGCAAACTTGGGGTGGAACCACTCGATTCGGGTTTTTCCGCAGAATTGCTTTTTCAGCAGAGTAGAAAGCGTGCAGCCTCGATTAAACAAGTTTTATTGGCGGGCGACATTGTCGTTGGTGTCGGTAATATTTATGCATCAGAAAGTCTATTTCGTGCACGAATTAATCCCAAAACCCCCGCGAATCGAATTAGCCTGAAACGTTATCGAGAACTAGAATTGGCAATTCGACAAATTTTGGCGGAAGCCATCACGAAAGGTGGCAGTACCTTGAAAGATTTTGTTGGTGCAGATGGTAAAACAGGATATTTTCAACAATCTTATTTTGTCTACGATAGGGCGGGAGAAGCTTGTAAGGTTTGTCAAGGAACAATTAGACACATCATGCAAGGTCAACGGAGTAGCTTTTATTGTGTAAATTGTCAAAAATAAGCCAGAATGTCGTATTGTTGAGGTGTGGCAAGGGCTCGTCTAGGGTCAGCGCAGACTAGAAAAAAAGAATATTGAGGAAATTATGAGTAATTTGGTGCAGAACTTCCAGGAATATAGCGGATGGCGCAAAGACGTAGGAAATGCCATCGAGCAGTATCGTGCCTGGATCGCCAATTCTGATTTTGCCGATGGTATTTTGGACCAACGCATTGCACGCTTGAAAGAGCGTTTGGTCGACGATAAATTAACAATTGCATTTGTGGCTGAGTTTTCACGCGGCAAATCTGAGTTAATTAATGCTATTTTTTTCGCAGATTATGGTCAACGTATTTTGCCTTCCTCTGCGGGACGCACGACGATGTGTCCAACCGAGCTCATGTATGACGAAACCTTTCCACCATGCATACGATTGTTGCCAATTGAAACTCGTAGTGAAACCTTAAGCACCACTGAATATAAGAGCCACAATCATGTATGGACAGTGCTGCCGCTCGATCCAAAATCGGGCGATGGTATGTTGGAAGCTTTTAAGCAAGTGAGCTTGACTAAAAAGGTGACAAAAGAAGTCGCTAAGTCTTATGGCTTGTATGACGAAACCGATCCAGATGCAGCGCTTGAAGTTGATGACGATGGTTTGGTTGAAATTTCACAATGGCGTCATGCGATTGTGAATTTCCCACATCCTTTGTTGAAACAAGGCTTGATCATCGTCGACACACCAGGTTTGAATGCGATCGGTACAGAACCTGAGTTGACATTGAATTTGATTCCCAATGCCCATGCTGTGTTATTTATTTTGGCAGCTGACACTGGTGTAACCAAGAGTGATATTGATGTGTGGCGCAACCATATCGGTAGTGGCCCCGGTCGCATGGTGGTCTTAAATAAGATCGATAGCATGTGGGATGAATTACGCACCGCTGAAGAAGTTGAGGCGCAGATTCAACATCAAATTGATACTGTGTCTCATACCTTATCTTTAGAGAAGAATCAGGTTTTCCCCATTTCTGCACAAAAAGGTTTGGTCGCTAAGATCAACAAAGATGCACCTTTGTTGGCAAAGAGTCGTCTGCCTAAACTCGAACACGCGTTATCGAAAGAATTGATCCCCTCGAAGAAAAATATTATTCGTGCCCAATTGGCGAGTGATATTCAGGAAATCGCTGAAGGGCAGATGGCGGTCATCGTTGCCCGTGGTCGAGGCGTCAGTGAACAACTGCATGAGCTACAAAGCTTGCGTGGCAAAAATCAAAATGTGATCGAGCACATGATGAAACGTGTGACAATGGAGAAGCAAGAATTCGACGCAAGTTTGATGAAGATGCAAGGTACGCGTTCGGTATTTACAAGACTATCGACTGAAGTGTACACAACACTGGGTATGGATTTGTTGAAGGAAGAAATCAACACTGCGCGCGAAGCAATGGAAAGTAGTAAATTCTCCTTAGGTTTGAAGGAAGCGATTAAGAAGTTTTTTGATCAAGTTAAACTTAATCTGACGGCCTCAAATCGCAAAACCGATGAGATATCCGAAATGATGGCGATTATGTATCGCAAATTTTCGACTGAACACGGTTTGGCCTTAACTTCACCTATGCCATTTTCACTCGAAAAATATCTACAAGAAGTAAATGCGATTGAGGCAGTGTTTCAGCGTCAGTTCAATACCATTACTTTGCTGACGACTTCGCAAAAAGTATTAATGCAAAAGTTTTTTGATTCTATTTCGGCTCGTGTGAAACAGAGTTTTTCGCAAGCAAATCGTGATGTTGAAGCATGGCAAAAAGTAGTCATGGCGCCAATTGAAGCACAGATTCGTGAGCATAAGAATCAGTTGAAAAATCGTATGCAATCGATACAACGTATTCACGTGGCAACCGATAGTTTGGAAGAAAAAATCGCTAGCTTTGAAGCAATGCACAAAGAAGTTGAAGAGCAAAAGAAAACACTAGAAAACCTACGTCGCAACATTGAGAGAGCGTTAGCAGCTGATTCTTTGGCAGCCTAGCCGCTTATCGCAATGAATTGCGAAGCACCTTTCCTTTAATGCTAAAACGCCTCGCTTTGAGGCGTATTTTTTTGGAGTTTCAAGATGTCCAAAAGTATGGGTAAATATTTGACTTTGCCGATGTTGGCACGTAGTGCCTTGGGTTTGTTGTGTTCATTGCCAATCTTAGTTGCAGCGCAAAGCAACGCTGCTTGGAAACCTGTAAATAGTGGGGTGACAGTAGAGTTGCGCGGTTTGTCGGTAGTGAATGCAAAGGTGGCGTGGGCTAGTGGCGCGAAAGGGACAGTGCTGCGCATGGTCGATGGTCAACATTGGACGGCAATGAATATAGCGGGTGCAGAGAAATTAGATTTTCGAGATATTCAAGGCTTTGACGCAAAGACAGCAATCGCGATGAGCGCTGGACCTGGTAAAGCGTCAAGCATGTATAAAACTGTAGATGGTGGTAGCAGTTGGACTCTATTGAAGGTCAATGATGATGAGGCTGGCTTTTGGGATGCGATAGACTTTTGGGACAAAGAGCACGGTATCGTTTTCGGTGATCCAGTCAATGGCAGTTTTCAAGTGATGGTGACCAGCGACGGAGGTCGCACCTGGATAAATCCAGTCAAAGATGCGCAGCAAGTAGCGGCGATGCCGAATGAAGGTGCATTTGCTGCGAGTGGTACCTGTATTTCAGTATTGGGTAAACAAGAGGTTTGGTTTGTTACGGGCGGAGCAGCGAAGAGTAGAATTTTTCACTCGCGCGATGGCGGAAGAACGTGGTCAGCAACTTCGACAGAGGTGCCAGCGGGTGCTCCTCCTAAAGGTTTATTTTCGGTCAGTGTTGCAAAGAATGGTCAAGGCTTTGCAGTCGGTGGCGATTATCAGCGAGCAAAGGGTACTGACCTCAATGCCATGAGCAGTCATGATGGCGGCACCACTTGGCAAGCTACGCCGGCTTTGCCTCAGGGCTTCATGTCGGTCGTCAGTAAGGTACCAGGCAGTTCTTCTTTTGTGGTTGGTGGTTTAGCAGGCTCAGGCGTAAGCAAAGATTTCGGTAAGACTTGGCAGGTACTCGGCAACACGCCGCTTAACGCACTCGGATTTGCAGATCGCTCACACGGTTGGGCTGTAGGCCCCAAAGGTTTGATCTTGCAGTACATAGGTGAGCGTTTATGAGCTTCTGGTGGTTAATGCCGCAGCTGGGTGATGTCTTACTTAGTGAAGTGATGGACGCTGTATGAAACGTGTAATCCGTCCGGATGAATTAGTTGTCGTACCCGAAGAATTGCGTGATCCAAGCTTTGCTGCTGCGGTTATTACTTGGCAAAAAGAGTTTGGGCGACATAGTTTGCCGTGGCAGCAAACGCGCGATGCTTATCGAGTATGGTTATCTGAAATCATGCTGCAACAGACGCAGGTCACCGCTGTTATCCCTTACTACCATCGCTTTTTGGATCGATGTCCGACAGTGTTCGATTTAGCAAAAGCGAGCAGTGAAGAAGTAATGGCTTTGTGGAGTGGCTTGGGCTACTACACACGGGCACGCAATCTGCAACGATGTGCTAAGCAAGTGGTGGAGCAATATCACGGGAAATTTCCGTCGGATCCGAAGTTGTTGCAAGAATTGCCTGGCATAGGTCGTTCTACTGCGGCTGCTATCGCTGCTTTCTCGTATGGCACGCAGGCCGCGATTTTGGATGGTAATGTCAAACGCGTCTTTGCACGTGTGTTCGGGGTGGAGGGGTATCCTGGGGCTAAAGCAATCGAAGATCAACTATGGTTGCGAGCGCAGGCGCTGTTGCCAGAACAAAATATCGAATCATATACGCAAGGATTAATGGACCTAGGAGCTACGCTCTGTACACGTAGTAGTCCTTCCTGCCCGCGTTGTCCTTTGCGGACGAAGTGTGTCGCTTACCGGGATCAGCGTACTTCGGAGCTGCCCTATAAGAAACCCAAATCTGCAATCAAGGAAAAACAGGCCTTAATGTTTTTGCTGCGACACCAAGATAAAGTCTTGTTAGAGAAAAGACCTGACTCTGGGATTTGGGGCGGTTTGCTCTCTCTTCCAGAGTATCAGGGTATGCAGTTGCGTCAGCAATCTGCTCAACTTGAAGAGCAGCAAATCTTTGACGTGGCGTCCAAATTCGCTCAGCAGTATGGGAATATTCAGGAGCTCACTGTACTTCCCGAAATGACCCATGTTTTTACCCATTTTCGTTTAAGCTTCAAAGTTGTTTATGTGCGCATTGATCCTCTTTGGCAATCAATTCAAGAGAATGCGACAAACTGGCTAGCGATACGCGATAGTCATCAAGCGGCATTACCGGCACCAATTAAGAGTCTATTACTGCGTTTAGCGGCTGAGCTTGAAACTTAATGTTAGGCATCATAATTAAGAGTTGGTGGGTAAAGCGCGATATTCATCGCGTGTGATTGTCATATCAGAAATGCTTGAGGCCAGTGCTAAATAGGAGAACTCGTTCATCCCGTATTTCTTATCTTTTATCCTGTGGCGTCGTATTTCGTCACTTGCCTCCCGAATTCTAAAAACTCACTTTACAATGCGATTCTGCGTCTCCCCATCATTGTACGAAGGAGTTTATTTTGAAACATCCAAACTTAAAGAAAGCAGTATGTTTGCTTACTTTAGCCTTGCCCCTATGGGCGCAGGCCAACCCTAGCAACACCAAGGCATGCCGGATTCCGAACTTTCCTCAAGAAGTTCAATGCGGGCAAGTGAGTCGTCCGCTCGATCCTAGTCAGCCAGACGGTAAAAAAATAGAAGTGCACTATGTGGTTTTACCTTCGCAAGACAGAAATAAATTACCTGATGCCGTTTTTCTATTAGCAGGCGGCCCCGGTCAAAGTGCGATTGGTGTTTCTGCTTTCGGTGAATCTATGCTTGGTAAGTTGAATCGCCGTCGTGATTTGGTATTTGTTGATCAACGTGGAACTGGCAAGAGCGCTCCGTTGCAATGTCCAAAATTAGAAAACGATGAAACGCCAATGGACCAAGAGACGATGGTCAAGCGTGTACTTGAGTGTAAAGACGCGCTGCAAAAATTACCGCATGGTGATTTGCGTTTCTATACGACGAGTATTGCCGTGCAAGATTTAGAAGCTGTACGCGTTGCACAGAACTATAGTGCGATCAATTTGGTTGGCGTTTCTTATGGTACTCGTGTGGGCCTAGAATATTTGCGACAGTTTCCCAAGTCTGTTCGTCGTTTGGTGATTGATGGTGTGGTGCCACCGGATTTGAACTTGCTCGGCGCCGACGCTAAGGCAGCGCTCGATGGTATTTTTGCGGACTGTAAAGCGGATACCCGCTGCAATAGCGCATACCCTGATCTAGAAAATCGATGGAAACATTTGCTCAGCGGTGGCACCAAGCAGGTGAGCATCACACATCCTCGCTTAGGTACAGAGTTTAGTATGCCAGTCAGTCGTGAGGACATACTTGGCATGGTTTTTCGTGGGCTTTACTCACCGACGATGACCTCGGTATTGCCTTACGCGATTACGCAAGCCGATCAAGGCAAGTTTGGTCCTTTAGCAAATATGAGCGGTGGCTTTAATTTGCCTTCGCCAAGTGCGATGAGCATGGGCATGCATTATTCAGTTTGGTGTTCTGAGGCGTATGTAAAGCCGCCTGTCGCGAATCCAAATGATGAACTCGGTGCAGTGATGGCGAGCAATTACGGCAAGATCTGTTCTGCTTGGCCGCGCGGCTCGGTACCGTCTGAATTTTTTACTATACCTAAATCGAATAGCCCAGTTTTGCTCTTGAGTGGTGGTATCGATCCGGTAACGCCAACGAGGAACGGTGAGCAAGTCGCTAAGGCACTAGGAGAAAAGGCGCGCCACGTATTTATTAAAAATGCAGGTCATGGCTTGATAGGACAAGGCTGTGTGCGTGAAGTGGTGAATAATTTCGTGGCAGCGAAAGATGATCAAGAGGCTGCAAAAGTTGATGCTAGTTGCGTGGTACAGATTCCTCGCCCTTTGGTTTGGATCGCACCGAAAGCAGGCAGTAATACCAAGGCAAATCGAAACGGAGAACAACAATGATTATCGTTGAAGATTTACATAAAGAATTTGTAAAGTTAGGTAAGTCAAAATTTGGCATCGGCAAGAAGACTGTGGAACGCGTCAAAGCGGTTGATGGTGTTAGTTTTACAGCTCAAGACGGCGCGATTCTAGGCTTGCTTGGCGCGAATGGTGCGGGAAAAACTACCAGTTTACGTATGGTCGCCTCATTGTTGAAAGCGGACAGCGGCAAGATTCAAATCGATGAAGTGCAAGTGAGGGAAGGTCAAACCGCGGCGCAAGCTCGCCTCGGCATTCTTTCCGATGCCCGTGGTTTGTATCCACGCTTAACTTCACGCGAAAATATCCATTACTACGGTAAGTTGCATGGCATGGATAAAGGCTTGATCGAAAAACGCACCGAGCAATTGGCGCACTGGCTTGACATTGGCAATCTTCTTGATCGCCGCACCGAGGGATTTAGCCAAGGTGAACGCATGAAAATCGCTTTGGCGCGCGCCCTGATTCATGATCCGAAGAACATTATCTTAGATGAACCGACCAATGGCCTAGATGTAGTCGCCACCCGTGCCTTGCGAGAATTTTTACGTTGGTTGCGTACACCTGAAGGCGGTGGGAAATGTATCGTTTTCTCGACACACATTATGCAAGAGGTGGAACGTTTGTGCGACACCGTGGTGATTGTGGCGAAAGGCCAAACCGTGACCAAGGGGACAGTCGCAGAACTAATGGAAGAAGCGCAAGAATCAGATTTTGAAGATGCTTTCGTGAAGCTCGCTTTCTTGCAAAATAAGGAAATTAACATCGCAGCAAAAGGGAGCTTCTGATGAGAGAGATATTAGCAATTTATTGGAAAGAAATTTCTGATGCAATGCGTGATCGCCGCACCTTAATGATGGTGATCTTTAGTTCATTGTTGTCTGTTCCACTTCTGTTATTCATTTTTTCTACCGTGATGTCACAAGTGGAATCGCAGGCGATTGATCGTACGGTCTATGCTGTCAACATGAAAGATGCGCCAAGCTTACAAAATTACATAGAACGCCAAGGATATAAGATCAAAGATGCACCGGCCGATTATGAAGAAAAGTCTCGTAAGAAAGAACTAAGCAAGCCAGTGTTAATCGTGCCAGAGCAGTTTGATGCCGACTTAGCGGAGACCAAACATGTTGAGTTGGAAATTGCTTACGACACCTCCAATCGACAAGCGGAAATGGGCTTGGGTCCACTGCGACGTTTGTTGGCCAGCTATGTGCAAGAGAAGACGAGTCTTGATCTGCTGATGCGTGGAATTTCGCCAGACTTAATGCAAAGCATCGCTATCAAAGAGCGTCAATTGCAACGTACAGACGAACGCAAGGTGACCATCACTGCAATGTTACCGATGGTATTGGTGATGGCGATTGTGATGGGTGGTATGTTTGCGGCGATTGATAGCACAGCGGGTGAACGTGAGCGTGGTTCGCTTGAACCTTTGATGATGAATCCTGTTTCTGGTTGGCAGTTGGCTATTGGTAAGACAGCAGCGGTAATGTCAGTCAGTATTCTGATCGTATTACTCACTGTAAGTAGTTTTTTTCCAGCGCAAGCGGTCATAGGTAATGAGGCATTGAAGGCGGAATTTCAATTTGGCTTCAAAGATGCAGCGGCTTTTCTTTTGGTGTTAATTCCATTGGCAGGTGCGCTGTCTGCTTTGCAAGTAGCTGTTTCCTTAACTTGCAAAACCTTTAAAGAGGCTCAAGTGCGCAATCAATTGTTGAGTTTGCTTGTTTCCTTTATGCCGATGTTCTTTATCGTCAATCCTGGCAAAGAACCCGCATGGTTGACCTGGGTGCCTGTGATGGCGCAGACACAAATGATGAATCAGGTTTTAAAAGGGGAACTGGTAGCGGCGTCCTCGTTTGCTATCGCGATTGTTGTTGCGGTTGCGATCATGGCGGCCAGTCTGATTTTCGTATCGAAGAAAATGCGAGAGGTTGTCGCGCAATAAAACCAATGCCTTGAAAGAACAATGGCTTCGCATCCTGTCCGGATCGAAGCCATTTCTTATTTATAAAAAGCTGTTAGCCACAGTTCGTTTGACGGTGGCGAATTAATACTCGCTCACTTTGTTGAAAATGTTTGGCAAGCTTCTCTACCATATACACCGAACGATGTTGGCCACCAGTACATCCTATACCAACCGTTAAATAGCTACGATTATCACGTTTGAATTCTGGTAGCCATTTTTCGATTAAGGCTTGGATATCGCGATATAGATCCTGCGCCATTTCTTGCTGGTCGAGGAAGTCGATGACGGCTTGATCTTTGCCTGTTAAAGGACGTAGTGCGTGGTCATAATGCGGATTAGGTAAAATGCGCACATCAAATACGAAATCCACATCGAGTGGTACGCCAACTTTAAACGCAAAAGATTCGAACATCAAAATAAGTGGCGCTTGTTCTACACCAATTTCATCCTTAATCCATTGACGTAAGCTATTTGCACTTAGAAACGAAGTGTCAATTACTTGGCCTAAAAATTGTAGTGGTTCAAGTAGCTCACGTTCTTTTTGTATGCACTCGACTAAACTTAAAGGTGCAGTAGACAATTGTTGCTGTTGTAGTAGGTGCGATAAAGGATGACTGCGACGCGTCTCTGAGAAACGGGCAATCAGTGTTTCAGAGCTGGCGGTGAGAAATAGTACTTTGACTTCATGCCCTAGTTGGCGTAATCGTTCGATCGCTTCTGGCACAATTTTGAGCAGATGGGCGCTGCGCGAATCGATCGCCATGGCGGCACTTTTGACGCCTTCCCACTCTAAGGTGTTAACGAGATCAACCAATAAGCTTGGGGGTAAATTATCGACACAGTAAAAACCAGCGTCTTCAATCACGTTTAGTGCAACCGATTTTCCTGAGCCAGAGATGCCACTGATTAATAAAATACGCATAGCACTTACACCATCGTATCATCCATGGCGCGGCGTTGACGTTCCATGAATTCTTCTAAAGTATTAATGCCGCGTAATTGCAAAATGGTGTTACGTACCGCTGCTTCTAGAAGAACCGCAATATTGCGACCCGCGGCAACTGGAATCACTACTTTTTTGATTTGTAAACCAAGCACGTCTTGGGTTTGCGAATCGATAGGCAGGCGCTCGTAATTTTCTTCAAGCGTACTGCGTTTCACTAAATGCACAATTAACTTCAAGCGCATTTTCCGGCGTACCGAAGTCTCGCCAAAAATCGCTTTAATATCGAGTAAGCCGAGGCCACGTACTTCCAGCAAGTTTTGTAAAATCTCGGGACAACGGCCCTCAATCATATTAGGTGCTATACGAGAAAATTCGACTGCGTCGTCGGCAACTAGCCCGTGGCTACGCGAGATTAATTCCAGCCCCAATTCGCTCTTACCTAATCCAGATTCTCCGGTAATCAACACCCCAACGCCTAAGACGTCCATAAAGACGCCATGCATAGTGACTTGCGGCGCCAGTTTTTTCGACAAATAAACGCGCAAATAATCGATGACTTGCGCCGCAGGTAAAGGAGTTGAGAACAGTGGGATATTATTATCGTCGCAGGTATCTAAGAAAACTTGCGGAGACTCTAAACCTTGCGCTACGATCAAAGCAGGGGGATTACCCGCGACCAATTCTTTGATCAAATTTGCTCGAGAACCGGGTGATAATTTTTGAAAATAGTTAAGTTCCTGATGGCCTAAAACTTGGATACGACCTGGATGAATTAAGTTCAAATGACCGACTTGGTCTGAGGATGCGGTCGCGTCATCAGTAATTTGTTTTCCACCACCGGAGAAACCAGCAAACCATCCTAATTGTAGGGTGTCGCGATTGTCGTCGAAAATTGTTTGGATGGTTAGTTCGGTGATCAGTGGCATAGGGCTTACTCGACAATCCTAAAATGAATCCTGAGAGGGGCGGTCGATTCGTTTGAGCTTAGCTTGCGCCTAAGCCAACCGCAATTGCAGATTAATGATTCGCCTGTAGTTTAGTTTCCCAAGTGATAACATGTTTGTAAACTAGGCCAGCATCAGTTTCAACTCGTAAGGCTTCACGGAAATCGTCATCCGATAACATTTCCGCAATTTCAGATAAGATTTCTAGATGTTGCTGGGTGACATTGTCTGGCATCAGCAAAAAGATCAAAAGATCGACAGGCATGCCATCAGGTGATTCGAAAGGAATCGCTTCGGCTAAGCGTACAAATGCTGCGATTGGGTTCTTGAGGCCTTTGATACGGCCGTGAGGTACCGCTACTCCATGCCCCAATCCCGTTGAACCAAGGCGTTCGCGGGCAAATAGATTTTCCGAAACAGTGGAGCGGGCGATGCTGCAGTTATTTTCAAACAGCAAGCCAGCTTGTTCGAAGGCGCGTTTTTTGCTGGAAACATCTAAGTTCAGCAGCACGTTTTCTAGCGGCAGGATTTTTGCAATATTGGTCATGTTACAAAATTAATGTGAGTCTTACGCTCGTTGACATTGAAACTGGGGGCAACAAAAGGTGCAGGATCGTAGCACGCCAGGGCTCTGCTGAGGTTAAAAGATGGTTTCATTTCCGCGCCAACTTCGTCACAACTCAATTACAACTCAGCCCAATTAATCGATGCTAGCGACCATGACCGCTCAGGCTGCGATTATAGGCTTCTTTTGTCTGGCATGCGAATTTCCCTGCGAATTGTAGGTCAGGTGTGTAAATTTTCTTGAAGTAGCGCGCTAAAGGCTTCAACGGAGACTGGCTTGCTGAAGTAGAAACCTTGCATTTCTTGGCAACCAGCATCGCGTAAAAAGTCCATTTGCTCTAGGTTTTCGACACCTTCCGCGGTGACACTCATGCCCAACGCACTGGACATCGCGATGATGGCTTTAGTGAGGACTACAGAGTCTTGATTTTGTGGAATTTCGCGAATGAATGAGCGGTCGATTTTAAGGTTGTCGATGGGGAATCTTTGCAGGTAAGAAAGTGAAGAAAAGCCGGTGCCGAAGTCGTCTAATGAAATGCTGACGCCTAATTGTTTGATAGCATTGAATACACTACTGAGATGGTCTGCTTCAACCATCAATAAGCCTTCGGTAATTTCTAGTTGCAAAGCTTGTGGCGCTAGGCCAGTTTGGTCCAGAACCTCTTTGATAAAACTAGGAAGATTTGGATCTTGAAATTGTTTAGGTGAGATATTCACACTGATCTTGAAATCGAAACCATATTCTTGACGCCATTGTTGCGCGTGGCGCGCCGCTTCGCCTAAAACCCAGCGTCCAATTGGTACGATCAAGCCAATTTCTTCAGCGAAGGGAATAAATTCATTCGGTGCCACAATCGCCATGTCTTCCATTTGCCAACGAATTAAGGCTTCTGCACCGACGATTTTTTGTGTCTCTAAATTGATTTTGGCTTGGTAGTACAGTAAGAATTCGTCCTCGACTAATGCACGGCGTAAATTACGCTCCAAGGCATAACGATGCTGCGCACGGATCATCAAATCAGAAGTGAAAAACTGGTAATTATTACGTCCCAATTCTTTTGCTAAATACATCGCTGAATCAGCGCAGCGCAAAAGTGTTGGACCGTCAGTACCATCGTGTGGGAATACGCTAATGCCAATTGAGGTGCCGAGGTGGTATTGATTTTCATCGATCACAAAAGGCTCACGCATCTTTGTCAAAATGCGTTCACCGAGTTCTTTGAGATGTTCAGCGGTAGTAAATTCTTCAACCACAATTACAAACTCGTCTCCACCTAAGCGCGCCAACATATCGGTAGCTCGTATGCAGGAACTCAAACGTTTGGCCACATCGCATAACAAACCATCACCCGCAGCATGTCCAGCAGTATCGTTAACGTTCTTGAAGCGATCAAGGTCGAGGAATATTACAGCGACTTTTTGATTGTAAGAATGTGAAAGGGCATGGCTAAGTCTCTGCTGTAGTTGATGGCGGTTGGGTAAGCCAGTTAAAGCATCATGTGTCGCGATGTATTGTAATTGACGTTCGGTCTCGCGTATCTCAGTAGTGTCAGTAAACGAGATTAATACTGCTTCGTTCTTGTTTTGATGATGTTGAGAATGTATCGGCTGCACATTGACCAATAACCATACGACCGATTGATCGTGCAATTGCAAACCAATCGACAAATTGGAGATTGCTTCACCAGTGCGAAATACAATTGAGGCGGGGTCATCACCGATCTTAATTTCGCTGCCATCTTCACGGAAAATTCGGCTGAAATAGCGATGGCGTCTGCCGGTTGCTTCAACCGAACTAATTTTCAAGATACGTTGTGCACTAGGATTACAGGTTAAGATCTTACCGCCTGGCGCGATCACCATAATCCCTTCGGTCAGATTGTTGACGACTGAACGATAACGATCTTCACTAGTGGCTAAACTATGCTCCATGTTTTTCTTGTCGATCGCCAAGGCGATGACATGCATGGCGTCCATAATGAGCGTTTGTTCGTCTACACTTGGAGTGCGCAAGGCTCGATGGTAGATGTCGACGGTGCCGAGCACGGTATTAAACGCTGTTTTAATTGGTACCGACCAGCATGATTGATAGCCATAACGCACCGGTGTGTGCTTATGTTTGTTCCACAAATCGCTTTTGCTAATATCTTCAACGATTTTTATTTTCCCGCTTTGAATTGCTGGCCCACAGCTCCATTGTTTCAAGCTGATTTCGATGTTCTCGATTTCGTTGAGGAATTCGGCTTCCAACGAAGGAGCCGCAGCAAGTTTCAATTTTTTACGCTCATCGTCATACAGCATGATCGCGCAAACAGACGCATTGTCGAGCAACCTTTCCATGCGATCGCATACGTCTTGCAAAATCTGGGCGAGCGGATTGTCTAAAGCAATCATCTCCAGAATTTCTTTTTCGTGATGCAGTGCTTCGTGGCTAAGGCTGTTCGCAGTCGCGAATTCGCGCGGTGCTCTGACGTGCAAGGATTTCGCAATTGGTTGCGTGTGCAGATTTCTTACCCTCAGCACATAGGCTGTATTTCTTTGCACCGGAAAACTGTGGAGACGCACCTCAACATCGAGTAGATGCGAATCTCGTGTTTTGAATTGACAGAACTCGGCGATTGCTTGAGGCAAAACACTTGCGCCAGCTTGTAAATGCGTTTTGAGTTGGTTGGGGTGACTAAACTGTAGGAAGCTGGCCCAACGCATGCCTGTAATTTCATTTAGGCTCTTTGCGCGCAATAGTTCAATCCCAAGTTTGCTCGCATACACAATTACGCCATCAACCAACACATAGCTCGCGTCTTGTGCGTACTGTTCTAACAGTGATTGCCAGTTCGCCGGATAAATCACTTCTTTGAAAGTAGGGGAGGGCTTGCTAGTGTAGTTCACAAATATTGTCTTTTGAAAAATCTGTCAGACTCAACCGAAAATAATTCAAGGTGAGTGCAAAATAAATGCAAATAAGCTTTCAGGAATGATTACAAATTAAACGCATACATGCAAGCTGTCGAAAGGTTAAGTATTGTTGATTGCGGCAGACTTAGGATACGCCTTAGGGAGTATCCTAGATGAATTATTTTTTATTGCCGCGCATTGCGTTGATTCGAAGGCATCTTTCCTGTGGAGAAATTGCTACGCCAAGGATTAATGTCTAAACCGCCACGACGGGTATAACGTGCATATACTGACAATTTCTGTGGTTTGCAGTGTGCCATGATGTCGGTAAAAATGCGCTCTACACATTGCTCATGAAATTCATTGTGATCGCGGAAACCAATTAAGTATCGCAATAAGGATTCTTGGTCGATGGGCGCGCCGACGTAATGAATTTGCACGCTAGCCCAATCGGGTTGACCTGTGACTAAGCAGTTTGATTTCAATAAATGAGAGAGTAACGTTTCTTCAATCGCAGCTTGCTCGTGATCTGCCTTGAGTAAATTCGGATTAGGCGAATACTGATCTACCTCGATATCGAGACGGTCGAGTAATAAGCCATCGAGCTCATTAAAATTGTATTTGCCAAAATTTTCTGGCGTTGTGATCGTGATTTGTACTGGTGCCCCAAAACCATTCGATAAGTCGGTTTGCAATAAACTGATCAGTGCGTCGACACCAGCGATCTTGGTTGATTGAAGGAGTTTAAATACAACTTGAACGATTTTGATTCGACAATATTGGGCGAATCTGCAGGCGCCATGACCGTCAAGATTGCCACTTGGGGCTTACCGCGCAGATTGAGCCAAGAGACTTCATATGCATTCCAAATATCCATGCCGAAAAAAGGCAGGTTGACTGCTTTACCATCGACGATGCTTAAACCAATTTCGGCGCGTTTCTCAGCACGAGGAATTGGGAACAATAGACTTGAGTCGTATGAAGTCTGGTAGGCAGAATTTTTGCCCAATTGCGATTGTTCTGCAGTATTTGCAGTATTAGCGGTAGGATGTGAATTGCTTGGAATACTCATAATGTTTGGACTTGTTCGAGTGTATCTTACAGCCCTCGCAGGCTAGCACAGCACTGGGTAAGCACTGTGCTAGGTAATGCTGAGGAATTACAAAAATAGTTTATAGACTGGGTTATTGCTTTCATCCCAGTAGCGGTAACCGAGACCATTCAAAAACTCTTTGAAGGCCTTCATTTCTTTCTTTGGTACCTGCAATCCGACTAGGGTTCTACCATAGTCGGCGCCGTGATTACGGTAATGGAATAAACTGATGTTCCAATTGGGTGCCATGCTGTTTAAGAAACGCATTAAGGCACCTGGACGCTCAGGAAATTCAAAACGATAAAGTAATTCGTTTTCCGCTAACTCACTCTTACCACCGACCAAATGACGAATATGCAGTTTAGCCAATTCGTCATCGGTTAAGTCTAGAGTCGGGAAGCCATGTTTGACGAAACTTTTGGCAATCTTGCCCGATTCTTCGCGATTCGAAACTTGGATGCCGACAAAAATATGGGCCGATTTTTTATCGCTGATACGATAGTTAAACTCAGTCACATTGCGCGGGCCCACCAATTCGCAGAAGCGTTTGAAACTGCCTTGTACCTCTGGAATAGTCACAGCAAATACCGCTTCGCGCGCTTCACCTACTTCTGCGCGTTCAGCGACAAAACGTAGGCGATCGAAATTCATATTTGCACCACAAGCGATGGTGACCATGGTTTCGTTTTTCAGAGCTCGTTTATTGGCTTTTTCTCGTTCGATGTAGGCTTTGCAGCCCGCCACCGCAAGCGCACCTGCAGGTTCTAGAATGCTGCGCGTATCTTGGAATACATCTTTGATCGCTGCACAAACGGCGTCGGTATCGACAGTGATCACTTCGTCGACATACATTTTCGCTAAGCGGAAGGTTTCTTCGCCAACCAACTTCACTGCTGTACCATCGGAAAACAAACCCACGTCGTTCAAGGTAACGCGCTTACCTGCTTTTAAACTGCGCGCCATGGCATCTGAGTCTGTGGTTTGTACACCGATAATCTTGATATCTGGACGAACTGCTTTGACATACGCGGAAACACCCGCGATCAAACCGCCGCCACCGATCGCTACGAAGATCGCATGGATAGGGCCAGCGTGTTGACGTAAGATTTCCATACCGACGGTGCCTTGACCAGCAATCACATCAGGATCATCAAATGGATGGACAAAAGTGAGTTTGCGTTTCTTTTCGAGTTCCAAAGCATGGCCGTAGGCATCGGTATACGATTCTCCATGCAATACAATTTCTACGGCTTCTCCGCCGTGACTACGAACGGCATCGATTTTGACAGGTGGTGTGGTGGTCGGCATTACGATTACCGCTTTACATCCAACTCGTTTAGCACTGAGTGCGACGCCTTGTGCATGATTTCCTGCGGAAGCGCAAATCACGCCGCGTTTTAATTGGGCAGCAGTAAGGTGGGCAATTTTATTATAAGCGCCGCGCAACTTAAAGCTAAACACGCTTTGCATGTCTTCGCGTTTGAAATGAATGTGATTGTCCATACGCAGGGACAAATTCGGTGCGAACTCGAGTGGTGTTTCAAAGGCAACGTCATAAACGCGCGCGGTTAATATTTTTTTCAGGTAATCAGTGGACATGGGAAATCTTCTCAATTCTTCACAATACTTTTATGGCATCTTCAAAAATCGGACAGTGGCCGAAGCCAAACGCAGGTAGTGCGTTTTCATCTCCATGGATAAATAAAGATCATGCGCAAGGCAACCGCTGTGTGCAGTGGATGTCGTGGCAAACATCATTGTCTGGCAAGGTAGTGCGTAGAAATGATGCAAAATTCTAAAGTCCTCTGTGGGCATTATAATGTATCCCTCGCCCTCTTAGCCCAATTCCTATGATAGAAGCCGCAGTTGCTTGGTTGCTTAATCTTCTCACCGTCTCGAAAGTCGGTTTGCCCGCAGTTTTTTTAGTCAGTTTTATTTCAGCGACTTTAGTCCCTTTGGGTTCAGAACCTGTGGTATTTGCCATGGTGAAAGCCAATCCAGAGATGTTTTGGATAACAATTGTAGTCGCCAGTGTTGGCAATACTTTAGGTGGTGTGGTCAACTATGGAATCGGTTATGGCGCTGAAAAGGCCTTTCATCGCGAACGCCAAAGCCGTTGGTTTGGGTGGTTGAGTCAGTATGGTGCGAAAACGATGTTGCTGGCTTGGTTACCAGCGATCGGTGATCCTTTATGTGTATTAGCGGGTTGGTTGAAGTTGCCTTTCTGGCAGTGTTTGGTGTACATGGCTATTGGCAAGTTCTTGCGCTATGTTTGCATCACAGGCATGTTACTCGCGGTACCAAATGGATTTTGGCACCAACTTGCGCATTATTTAGGCTAAATTTAGGCTAAAAATGAAGTTAACGCGCCAAGCTTGGCGACATTGCTTTCATTGCCCATGCGGGATAGCTTGCTTTGAAGAGCCGAAAAAATAAGTCGTTTTGACTTTTACTGGCGATCGCGTCGCGTAGAATTTTTTTGTCTGCTTCTTTCAATGATTGATGTGCCAAATAGATTCCAACTTTGGCTTTCGGAAATTGTTTGAGCGGGATTGCTTGAATTTTGCTGTCTAGAAGAATGTCTTCTGCCGCTTGCACAAATACAGTCGCAGACATAATCGTTGCGTGGATTTGACCAGCCTGCATTTTTTTGGCGATATCTTCAATTTCCACAAATTCTTCAGCTCGTTTCATATTTCGCATTTTCTGTGTGAACTCTGCGTAAATCGGGCCGAAATCGTAACCACGTACGAGACCAAACTGTAAGTTCTCTTGTTCTAAGATTTTCTCTGGATCCTCGCTTTTGAGTGCGTCTTTTAAAATGATGACACTGGGGTAAAACTCGATCAACGGTATGAATTCAGCATACTGGTTTCGTTCTTCAGTTTGAATCGCGAAGACGATGTCGGTGAGCCCGTTTTTGAGGTAATGAATGGCTCGAGCACGAGGCACGAAGTCCCATACGAAACGACACTGTGTGGAGTTTTCTATGGCAGAGAAAAAATCACTGAGAATGCCACTGACCTGTTTCTGTGCGTTGACATTGAGGGCTGGCCCTTGTGGATTAATCGCGATATGAATGCGACGGCTACAGGTAGATGCATTCACCTGGCATCCAAGCAGCAGGGCAAAAAGAAATACGCCAATGTGTGAAAGTTGTTTAGTTGTTGTGGCCACTCTCATACTTACTCCGAAAAAAGACGGCTAAACATTCTGGGAGTGCGATGAATAAAGAATGCAAATCCTCTTTTTTTGACTCGTTTTAATAATCGCTCCAGCATAGTCGATGCGCTCGCAAATTTCCTCTGTTTTGTGTGTTTTCAGCATATTTGTATCAAGGTGTCGAGTGAAGTGTTGTAGTGGTGAAAAAACTGCTCGCGGCAAAGCTCAGATCCGATCGTAGCCGTTATAATGCGCGTCCTCTTTGAACTGGCATCCAAAAGAAGTAGGAGATTGGCTAAGTTTATTTGCATAAAGGATATTATTTTGTGGAAGAAAATTAAAGATCTATTCGCTGCCAAGGCCGATTCAGTGGAAGTAAATATAGACAAATCGAGTGAGGTAGAAAGTGCTCCGCCTACTCAGGCGCAGCTGGGAGTTGAGGAAAGTGGTCCGAATTTAAGTGAGCTTATTCGTCTCCACCTTGCGCAGGTGTTGCGAGCAGATGGTTTCACAGGATCGGGCCGTAGCTTTCGCAAGAATCACGTCGATTGGTTATTCGTATTGACACTAGAGACTTCCCGTGCGGGCAATGCTTTTGCTTTGCACATTGGCATACAACCAAAATTTGCTCCCGATACCTTAGGGAAACCTGTTGATCCTAAGAAGTTAAAAGTGCAATTGTGTGAGTTCCGTCGCCGCATTTCTTCCACCAGCACAGATCAGTGGTGGGAATTTGAAGCGACAGAAGAGAGTATGACGATCGCACTGCAAGCCGCAGCAAAGATATATGCCGAATACATGCGGCCGCTAATACAAGCGATTTGCGCGGAGTCCAGCATTTTCGAGCGCATCAGTATTGAGGAATTTAGCGTCCGCAATATGGGGTTTGAAGGTTTTGCTAGCGATGCGGGTCGCCTTGCTTTGGCTACGGCACGTTATTTGGCATTTAAAGGGCAAGTCGAAAAAGCACGGGCGTTCGCTGAACTTGGATTGCGTCATGTTGGCATTTCTGTTGGATTGCAAGGTCACTTTGAAGAATTGCTACAAAATTTGACACATACCAAGATCGAAGAACTCAACTCGGTTTCTTCAAGTTAATGAATCGAATATTCGCTCGAGGAAACCTTCAGTTTGCGAAATTGATACTTTGAGAGAAGAGAAAGCTGCTGTTTAAAATCCGGCAAAAACAACAGTTTCCATACTAAATATTCAATCCTTGTGAAAAATGTCTGAATTTCCTCAGGCATTTTCCGCAAAAGTCAAAAGATATCCCCAAAAAAGTAAAGGATGTTTCTGCGTGGTGCAGCGCAATACGCTAGAATGAGTCTTTAAGATCCGTCCAACGCTTTTTCAGATGAATGCTCCAGTTCAAATTACAGGCACATTTCCTCACCCTGATGCCGAGGTAGCGCAAGGCGCTGCCGCCACCCGTTTGCGTGAGATTCCTTACAACTACACCTCTTTTTCCGACCGCGAAATTGTGATTCGTTTATTGGGCGAAGAAGCTTGGGCTCTGCTCGACAACTTGCGTGGCAAGCGTCAAACAGGTCGTTCTGCTCGCATGTTGTATGAGGTACTTGGTGATATTTGGGTAGTGAGACGTAACCCTTATTTGCAAGACGATATGCTGGAAAACCCTAAGCGTCGTCAAGCGTTGATCGATGCCTTGAACCATCGTTTGCATGAAGTCGAAAAGCGTCGTGTTGCGACTGATAATGTCACGGTAGAAGATGCAGATCGTAGTAATTCGGTAGAAAGCTTAGTCGCTGCTGCGCGTAAAGCCGTCGCTGATTTTTCGCAAGAATTCCGCAATACTTGGGATCTGCGCAAAAAAGCGAGCAAGATGCTGGCGAAATATACGGCTAAAGACAATATCAAATTTGATGGATTGAGTCGCGTTTCACACGTCACAGACGCAACCGACTGGCGCGTGGAGTATCCATTCGTAGTCTTGACGCCAGATACCGAAGACGAAATGGCTGGCTTGGTAAAGACCTGTATTGCGCTCGGTTTGACCATCATCCCACGCGGCGGTGGCACCGGCTATACCGGCGGTGCGATTCCACTGACGCCGATGTCAGCGGTGATTAACACCGAAAAATTGGAGCATCTAGGCCCAGTCGAAATGACACGTCTTCCGGGCGTTGATCGTGATTATGCTGTGATCTATTCCGGCGCCGGTGTTGTGACCAAGCGCGTTTCAGATGCCGCTGACGAAGCAGGCTTTTTGTTTGCAGTCGACCCCACCTCGGCAGAAGCCTCGTGCATAGGTGGTAATGTCGCCATGAATGCCGGTGGCAAGAAAGCCGTATTGTGGGGCACTGCACTCGATAATTTGGCTTCATGGCGCATGGTTGATCCCAATGGTGATTGGTTGGAAGTCACTCGTCTAGAGCACAATCTCGGCAAGATTCATGACGTAGAAGTGGCCAAATTTCAGTTGGAATGGACGCACCCAGGTGAGAAAAAACCATTCAAGACAGAACTTTTACAAATCCCTGGTCGTACCTTCCGTAAAGAGGGCTTGGGCAAAGACGTCACCGATAAATTCTTAGCGGGTTTACCTGGTGTGCAGAAAGAAGGCTGCGATGGTTTGATCACCTCCGCACGATGGATTTTGCACCGCATGCCAAAATTTGCGCGTACCGTTTGCCTCGAATTTTTTGGCCAAGCGCGTGATGCGATTCCAAGTATCGTTGAAATTAAGGATTACCTCGACGGCGAAACCAAAAAAGGTGGCGCGATCTTGGCGGGCTTGGAGCATTTGGATGAACGTTATTTGAAAGCCGTTGGTTACACGACCAAATCAAAGCGCGGCGTGATTCCGAAGATGGCTTTGTTCGGCGACATCGTAGGCGACGATGAAAACGCAGTGGCACAAGCCGCATCGGAAGTCATTCGTATTGCCAACACACGTGTCGGTGAAGGCTTTGTGGCAGTCAGCCCTGAAGCACGTAAAAAATTCTGGTTAGATCGCGCTAAGACAGCAGCGATTTCTAAGCATACGAATGCGTTTAAGATCAACGAAGACGTGGTGATTCCGCTCGACCGCATGGGGGAATACACTGACGGTATCGAACGTATTAATATCGAATTATCGATTCAGAATAAGCTGGCCTGCGTTAGAGCTCTGCAAGATTTTGTGACGCGCGGCAATCTGCCTTTAGGCAAAAGCGAAGATGCAGAGGGCGATGATATCCCGGCTGCAGAACTGTTAGAAGACCGTGTGTCGCAAGCGACGCAGTTGTTGAACGAAGTGAGTGCACGTTGGACTTACATTCTAGAACACCTGGATCAACCATTAAGTGATTCGCGTACAGAGTTGGTGCGTTTGGGGCTAGACAAACTTGATTTCGTTTTTGAACAGCGTTTGCAAACTCAAGCCGATGCGACTTTGTTCAGTATCGTGCAAGACCGCACCATACGTATGTCCTGGAAGACGGAAGTGCGCGCTTTGCTGCGCCAGATATTCAACGGCGCTGCCTTCAAGTTGATCTTGGAAGAATGTACGGGAATTCATAAAAAAGTATTGCGTAGCCGCGTTTTCGTCGCCTTGCATATGCATGCGGGTGATGGCAATGTCCATACGAATTTGCCCGTTAACTCCGATGACTATGAAATGCTGCAAGTGGCACATCATGCCGTATCAAGAATTATGGTCTTGGCGCGTTCTCTCAATGGCGTGATTTCTGGCGAGCATGGGATCGGTATTACCAAGTTAGAGTTCTTGACCGAAGACGAAATCAAAGACTTCCGTTCTTACAAACTACGTATTGATCCGGAGGGGCGTTTTAATAAGGGCAAGCTCTTGAATTTGCCTGAGTTTGCTGCGGATTTGCGCAATGCATACACACCGTCGTTTGGTTTGATGGGGCATGAATCCTTGATCATGCAACAAAGCGATATTGGCGCGATTGCCAATAGCGTGAAAGACTGTCTGCGCTGTGGTAAATGCAAACCTGTTTGCTCGACTCATGTGCCACGTGCAAACTTGCTGTACTCACCGCGCAATAAAATTCTAGCGACCTCTTTGTTGGTCGAAGCCTTCTTGTATGAAGAACAAACGCGTCGCGGTATTTCAATTAAACATTGGGATGAGTTTTCTGATGTGGCGGACCACTGCACGGTATGTCATAAGTGTGTGAACCCTTGCCCAGTCGATATCGACTTCGGTGATGTATCAATGAATATGCGCAATCTTCTGCGTAAGATGGGCCAGAAGAAATTCAACCCAGGTACGAGCGCTGCCATGTTCTTCTTGAACGCGACCGATCCTGCGACGATTAATGCCACGCGTCAGGTGATGATGGGCTGGGGCTATAAAGCCCAACGCCTGGGTAATGATTTATTGAAGAAGTTTGCGAAATCGCAGACTAAAGCGCCACCTGCTACAGTCGGTAAGGCGCCAATCAAAGAGCAAGTGATCCACTTCATCAATAAGAAAATGCCAGGCAATCTGCCGAAGAAAACCGCACGTGCTTTGTTGGATATCGAAGACGATAAAATTATTCCTATCATTCGCAATCCGCAAACGACAACGGCGGATACGGAAGCGGTGTTCTACTTCCCGGGCTGTGGTTCGGAGCGTTTGTTCTCACAAGTGGGCTTAGCGACGCAAGCGATGTTGTGGAATGTCGGCGTGCAAACGGTGCTGCCCCCAGGTTACTTGTGCTGTGGCTACCCACAACGCGGAGCAGGGCAGTTTGATAAAGCTGAAAAGATGATGACGGATAACCGTGTGCTGTTCCATCGTATGGCAAATACGCTCAACTATCTCGACATCAAAACTGTCGTGGTTTCTTGCGGCACTTGCTACGACCAACTAGCTACCTACGAGTTCGACAAGATATTCCCTGGCTGCCGCATCATCGATATCCATGAGTTCTTGATGGAGAAAAATGTCAAACTCGAAGGTGTAACTGGCACCCGCTATATGTATCACGAGCCTTGCCATAATCCGATGAAATTGCAAGAGTCCGGTAAAACCATCAATAGTTTGATTACGACCTCTGACAATGTGAAGATCGAAAAAAATGATCGCTGCTGTGGTGAGTCAGGTACTTTTGCTGTCGGTCGACCAGACATCTCAACCCAAGTACGTTTCCGTAAAGAGGAGGAAATGAACAAGGGGGCGGACAAATTGCGTCAAGATGGATTTACAGGTGACGTCAAAATCCTCACCTCTTGCCCATCCTGTTTGCAAGGTCTATCGCGTTATAGCGAAGATACCTCAACGCAAGCAGACTATATCGTGGTCGAAATGGCGCGCCATATTCTCGGTGAAAACTGGATGCCGGAATATGTGGCGAAAGCGAATAATGGCGGTATTGAACGAGTCTTGGTGTAACGATGACGCAAGTATGTGAATTATGTAATGTCAGTGGTGGCGAACTCATCGTTAAAACCGACCAACTACGAGTGGTCCTGATCGATGATGCGAATTATCCAGGTTTTTGTCGCGTGATCTGGAATGCTCACGTGAAAGAGATGACGGATCTACCTATTGCCGATCGCTCAAGCCTGATGCAAGCGGTTTGTAAAGTGGAGCAGGCGGTACGTGATGTGATGCAACCGCACAAGATCAATCTTGCGAGTTTGGGCAATATGGTGCCCCATCTTCATTGGCACGTGATTCCACGTTATCTAGATGACGCACATTTTCCGAATCCGATTTGGGCCAGCACCGACAAATCTTCACAAGACATAGATGCCAAGCGAGCTTTGCTGCCTGAGTTACGCCTTCATATTCAAAGCATGTTTGCGGTTTGATATTCCTTTCTTAATTCGATGAATCATTTACCACCACCCATCACCCAAAACGTTCAGGCAAGTTCAATCAATGCGAGAACCGTGTCGCGTTGTTTGGAAATAGGCTTCGACGATGGCGCAAATTTTTCGATTCCATTTGAATTGATACGTGTCTACTCGCCCTCTGCCGAAGTGAGGGGGCATGGTGAAGGCCAAGAAGTCTTACAAGTGGGTAAGCGCTTAGTCAGCGTGACGGGGATTGAGCCTGTTGGTCATTACGCCATCAAATTGTTGTTTACTGACGAGCACAATACCGGCATTTTTACTTGGCAATATTTGTATTGGCTGGGACAGTACCAAGATCAGTTATGGGCCAACTATTTAGCGCGCTTGCAAGCCGCTGGATATGCCGGTGAAACCGGACGCGATGCCGAACAGCCTGCAATGGGCAAGTCGTCTTGCAGCAGCAAGTAAAAACGACGTTAACAAATCCGAAAAATTACCGCAGAAATTTTGCGTAAAATCACCTTGGAGCGGATGCGAAAACCCGATTCCGCTCTATAATCCCGCCTGAACTAAGAATTTGCCGTTTTGGATGCTAAGCGCCTCGGTATTTGGCATATGGGTGCTTAACAAGAAAGCAAGGAAATCGCATGAGCGAACAAGCTAATAGCAGTACTACCCATTTTGGCTACACCACGGTGGCTGAAGAAGAAAAAGTCCACAAAGTGGCTGAAGTTTTTCACTCGGTAGCAGCAAAGTATGACGTCATGAATGACTTGATGTCTGCAGGTTTGCACCGTGTTTGGAAGATTTTCACGATTGCACAAGCCGGAATTCGCCCTGGTTTTAAGGTGCTCGATATTGCGGGCGGCACAGGCGATCTGGCTAAGGAGTTTGTTAAGCAGGCGGGTAAGAGTGGCGAGGTCTGGCATACCGATATCAACGAGTCTATGTTGCGAGTTGGCCGAGATCGTCTCTTGAATAAAGGTTTGATTACCCCAACCTTGCTGTGTGACGCAGAGAAATTGCCTTTTCCAGATAATTATTTCGACCGTGTGAGTGTGGCGTTTGGTTTGCGCAATATGACACATAAAGACCAAGCGCTAAAAGAGATGCAAAGGGTGTTGAAGCCGGGCGGTAAGTTGCTGGTCTTGGAATTTTCAAAAGTACCAGAAGCCTTGCAAAAGCCTTACGATTTGTACTCATTCAAGGTCTTGCCATGGTTAGGACAGAAGATCGCGAATGATGCTGATAGTTATCGATACTTGGCGGAATCGATTCGTATGCATCCTGATCAAGAGACGTTGAAGGGAATGATGCAAGATGCGGGTTTGGAGCGCGTTGAGTATTTTAATTTGACTGCTGGCGTTGCAGCTTTGCATACTGGCATCAAGGTTTAAGGCCGAGATTAGATCGAAGCCATTTGAATTTAGTCGTAAATTTGGTTTTACAGGAGATTTACATGAAACATATTTTGTTGAGTATCGCTTTATTGTTTGGTGCAATGACGATGGTCGCTGCCGATGCGGATGCCCAACGTATGGGCAAACGCGGTTCGTTTGGCCGTCAATCGAATAATGTCACACAAAAAGCGCCAGCGGCGACGCCGGGCGCACCAGTGAGTCCCGCTGCAGCAGCAAAACCAGGCGCTCCGAATACAGCGGCACCGATTCCACCTAAGAAGCCAGGCTTGCCTTGGAAAGGCATTATCGGTGGCTTGATCGGTGGCGCTCTGTTGGCCGGCTTGTTTTCCTCGCTGGGTATGGGTGGCGCTTTGGCGAGTGCACTAGGTTCTATCTTCACCTTTGCGTTGATCGGTTTGGCTGTTTTCTTCTTGTATCGTCTGTTCACGAGAAAGAAAAATACAGGTGCGCCATCGATGTTTAATCAAGTAACGCCGCAACCAGCTTACGCCGGAATGCCGAGTGATTTGGGATCAGGGCAGCGCTTTGATCAAGCGCCACAAGCGTTCACACCGGCTTCGGTGAGCACCGCAAATTTAAGTGAAGTACCAGCGAATCAAGCAACCTGGCAAATCCCTGCCGATTTTGATGTGGCTGGTTTCTTGCGCCATGCGAAATCAAACTATATTCGTTTGCAGGCCGCATGGGATCGTGGCGATATTAACGATATTCGCGAGTTCACTTCTCCCGAAATGTTTGCGGAAATGAAGTTAGAATTGCAAGATCGTGGTAGCGCGAAGAACGAAACCGATGTAGTCACTTTGGAAGCAGAGTTGCTCGGTGTTGAAACGCAAGCCTACGATTACCTGGCGAGTGTGAAATTCACAGGCACTATCAAAGAGGGGGGCGCGGCAAACGCTGAGCCTTTCGCGGAAGTATGGAATTTGGCGAAACCAATCAGTGGTCAATCGGGTTGGGTGTTGGCGGGTATTCAACAGCTCAACTAAGTGTGTAAATCGGCTTGTTTCGCGATACAAAATTTGTGTTGAAACAAGCTTGATTTGACGGGAACTAAGGCGAAAACCGGGTTTGCTGTTAAACTGAGAACCGCGCATATATCATGCGCGGTTTTTTTATTTGAGCACCATGATTTCTACATCCTTCGTTTTGTTCGTGAACCATTTATTGGCGAAAGAGCCATGGGCTCGTGAACGCCTTCAACAGCATGCGAATAAGCTTGTTTGCATTGACCTTGAGCTGATCCAACTTCGCACCAGTATTGGTGCGGATGGCTTGCTGCAAGCCGCAGATACTAACGACAATCCAGCGAATGTTAGTTTACGTATTAAGCCAGCGGATTTACCTTTGATCGCCCAAGATACGAAGAAAGCTGTGTCCTATGTCAAAATCGAAGGAGATGCCGATCTAGCGAATGCGATCTCGAATTTGAGTCAAGATTTACGTTGGGAAATCGAAGATGATCTTGCCAAGCTCTTTGGTGATATCACTGCGACTCGCATGGTCAGTAGCGGTAAGACAGTTTTGGAACATCTTCAACGTACCCATCAAAGCCTCAAAGAGAATTTCGCTGAGTATTTTTTGGAAGAGAATCCGATGTTGGTGCGACCACAGGCAGTGGATGCATTGGCAACTCAAGTAGTAAAGACCCGTGATGACGTGGAGCGTTTGATGAAGAGAATTGAGCGTTTGGAAAAAACGAAAGTGCAGAAATGATTTTAAATTCTCTACGTTTATTCAAAATTGTTCGTATCGTCTTGCAGTATGGCATTGACGAGATTGCGATGTCGGGTTTGCGAGTGCCGCGTACTGCTAAATTTATTCAGAGTATACTTTTTTGGCGTGATCTTTCGGCACCGCGTGGCGAGCGTCTGCGTCGTGCTTTGGAGGAGTTGGGCCCTATCTTCGTCAAGTTTGGACAAGTGCTGTCAACGCGTCGTGACCTGATGCCGCC
>CALKVB010000050.1 GCA_937996605.1 uncultured Oxalobacteraceae bacterium
ACGCTCTTCCGATCTATGTAAGCGCTGTGCTGTGAGCGTTGGTGCGGGCTGAGTGTGGCCAAACCACACTATAAGTGCAACGCTTGGCTAAAGGATTTTTCAAATCATGTTTCGCATCGACTAAATGTACACAAGTCTCACCAGGTTCGCCTGCGCTCGTCAGGATTTTGAGTGAGCTCTTGCTTTGCACCGCAAGTTCAGCCGCCCAGCGTGAGGTACCGGTACGGATCCCAGTGTCGGTATAGCTGAATTTGTCTTCGTCACTTAATTCTTCTTTGTTGATGGAAGCTAGTTCCAATACTGCGCGATTGCCAGCGGCTTGCACATCTTTGTTTATTTCGTCTTTGTTCTCTGCTTTTCGCGCACGTTGAAAGGCAATTGCAGACCACACCGTAGCTTTGCGCATCTTGATGCGGTTCTTTAATTGTTCTGGCAATTTCGTCGTTTCTACGCGATCTAGAATATCGGCGCGCCAATTGTCGATAGCGGATTTTTCTAACGGTCTGGTCGCAGGATCGATACATTCAGAACGTGTCAAAGCCAAAGCAGCACGTGCTTTTTGTTCATCGCTTGCATTCATTGCCAGCACCCGGCGGAAGGCATCACCGTCATAGCAGAGTTGAATACGGCCCTCACGTTCAAAACTTTTGAACTGTACGCCGTAGTAGGTCGCAACTTCTAAGTGTGCCGCGATCGCAGTTTCCATTTGTTTATTCGGTTTGGTACTACCCGTTTGCGCTTGCAGGTTGGTTGATCGACGTGCTAAACGTTCGGCCATGGTACCCAAAGCATCGAAAATTTCTGCGTTAATTTGATTCGCAGGAGCAGCTTTCAGATAAGCAGCCGAGTAACTAATGCCAAGTGCTTCTGAACCTGGTGTGTCGCGTAAAAAGCGTATTACTGACATGCTTTCAGCTGCACCATCTGCCTCAGTTATGACGAGGCGAACTTGACTCGCCTTGATAAAGCCAGCGCGCTCACGTCGATGGTCGTACACTTGCAAATAGTCCATGCGCTCACCACGAATCTCGAGACTATCGCCTTGCCACAAGACGACTTGTTGCTGCGCACTGTCGCGAGGAGAAGCTCTGAGTGCTGCTTGATCTTGGGTGACAATTGCGATCAAACTGGAAGCGGCGATGGTGCTTAAGGTGC
>CALKVB010000051.1 GCA_937996605.1 uncultured Oxalobacteraceae bacterium
AGCCCCGAGTGACGAATGAGTTTCGGCTGTAGACTCCAAATTTTCTCCGCTTTTGGCCAAAATAAACCTCAAGACCATGTTGAGCAATTCCAGTGCTTGGGCGATTTCCGCGTCGAGTTTCGCACTTTCCTTGGTGTTATTCAACCCGTTGACTTTCTTCGTGACTGACAAGATCGCGATGGGCAAGAATTACATTGCCTCCGATAATGGCCATCGTCCTACGGCGCTCGGCATCTTTGTGCACGGCATTGTCTTGTTCTTTGCCATGTACTGCATTCTGCTCATTGACTTTGCATGCAAGTGATCGTGGCATACGCCATACACAATCTGATCCAAATTTTACCATAACAACCAATAACTAAGCGAACTTGGGGTACCGGATACGCGGTAAGCATAGAATCCCTGAGCATCCACGATTTTACTGTGCCGAGCGCGAAAGGCGGCGCGTTTTTGTTTCAACGAATGGTCATCGCCATACGTGATTGCACCAATCTGTCCAAAATGACGCACCACTCGTTTGCCATTCATGAGGAATGTGGCTGTGAACCTTTTTCGACCGTTTTTGCAGGGTGTCACTCTCAGGTCTTGAACATCAAACCGTCGCTCATACTCGGGAATACGTTGGGACAGGTACGATCCAATCATTCTTTTTTCCATCGCCAGACTTCAGAACCAACGCATCCTCTTTGGCTGATAGTTGCAACAGATCAGGTCGCCACTCTTCCTGCAACACATGCCAAGAAAAGATCCGAAAGTCCAATAGATGAAGCACGTGATACAATTCGCTCTCAAAGAACGGATCATTCACAAACGTGTCGTCCCGCCACAGAAACAATAACACTTTGGCACAGAGTTCTACCACATGGTCTTGATGGAATGTAGCTTGAATGGATCGCAACTTCTCCGAAACTCGTTTGGTCAAAAGCACCATTTCCTCCAATAGCCACGGATCGTGCAATTGATAACGCAACTGAAACAAGTGTCTCAAATGTTCTTTCTCGGATGCGGTTCGCCACACCACGTCCTCCATGGTTTGAACTGTCACCCCTCGAGGAGGCACGCTGTGCAAAAAGACGGGATGTTTTAACAGGTCAGCCGAGGTGATGCGATTCGAAGGCATCCACACCAGCAACTGCTTCAGCAAATCATGCACCGTTTTCCATTCGCTGCGAGTCATGTTCACCTTGTAATCCAATCTAGGTGGCGGTTTCCGTTTTTTCCACAATTCTTTTTGGTGTTCGGCGTCCACAAACTGGGCAATGAATTCGATGGGCGGTTCACCCAACATGGCTAACAAAGCTTGCCATGCATCTTCGTTGTTGTCCACTTTCATCACCTCTTCCATATACACGCAGCCATACAATGCGTCCATTAACATCATCCCAAACGACCACATGTCCGACTGACACGTACTATCGCGAGCCAAGACACATTCCGGAGCTCGCCAATACAAGGAACCAAACGGATACGTCATACCCTTGCCTTCATGAGAAGATATCGTAAAGTCCGTGATCAGCACCCGATAATCAGACGTCAACAATATGTTGGCCGGCTTGATATCTCCATGCACCACTTTGTGATGATGCAAGTGTTGCAAACCCAGCGCAATTTGATGAAACACAAATACAATGTCTTGAAACGTCGCAAACTCTTGATGAATAATCGTTTCCAACAAGGTGCAACGA
>CALKVB010000052.1 GCA_937996605.1 uncultured Oxalobacteraceae bacterium
TAGGTACTGTTGTGCACCAATCCGAATCGCGTGCGTGGGGTAGAGTGCCAAGCATTGTTCTACACCATTTGTAAGAAGTTGCTTGCCGATACCACTACCGCGCGCAAAGTCACTGGTGATAACACGACCCAAAGAAGCTTCCGGATATTTCAGTCCTGGTGGCACGATACGTAGATAGGCAGCGAGTTTGCCCTCTTCAGTCCAGGCACACAGATGATGACAATTGAAATCTGCACCATCGGCATCAAGATAAGGGCAGTTTTGCTCGACCACAAAGACCGCAGATCGTGCCTGTAGAATTGTGTATAACTGTCTGTTGCTGAGTTCGTCAAAGCGCAAGCATTGCCAGGTAATGTTCATAAGGTGAAAATTGAGTCAATTGAATGTCGCTATCATCGCATTTTTTTGAACTTTGTGTCAGCTCAAGCTTCTAAAGCTGGTGCTATGCCTTTCAGTTGGGAGGTGTGCCCCATTAATCTTGTGGCTGGTTTAGTTTGTGGTTCGAGATGAGCTAGGTGTTTTTGTCAGCATCTCATAATCAAGTTTCTATGTTAAAAAAAATTATTTCAAGTTTGCTGCTCAGTGCAGCCTTCGCTGGTAGCTGTGCAGCGCAGGATTTCATTATTCCACGGGCAGCGCAAGCGCCTCGATTGCAAGACTATTTGCACGGCGAGCCCGCTAATCATGGATATAAAATTACCGAGTTTCGTCAAAGGGCGCCAGGTGATGGCACGCCGAGTTCAAAGCCAACGAACGCCTATTTGTCTTATGACGATACCCATTTCTATGCAGTGTTTGTGGCCAAGGACGATCCGAACTTGATCCGTGCCCGCATTGCCAAGCGTGAAGATACTGAAGGCGACGATATTGTCATCCTTGAGCTTGATACTTTTAATGACAAACGTCGCTCTTTTTCATTTTTTATTAATCCTTACGGTGTGCAGTTAGATTCGAAACGGACCGAAGGCTTCGAACCTGATATTAATTTCGATACACAATGGGAATCAGAAGGGCAGCTTACCGAAGATGGCTATGTAGTGCGTGTAGCTATCCCTTTGAAAAGTTTGCGGTTCAAGAGTGCGGATGTACAGACCTGGGGCATTGGTGTGGGGCGGGTGATCGCGCGCTTGAATGAAGAGGCGTTCTGGCCTTACATTACAAAACGGTTAGCTGGGGTCGTGACGCAGTTGCAACCTATGACGATCCCAGAAAAATTGAGTGCTGGGCGCAATGCTCAGATTAATCCATTTGTATTTATGGGCAACTCCAAAGCCTTAGATGCCGAGAATTTGCAAAAACCAGTGTGGCAACATGAAAATAAGTTGCAAGGCGGCTTGGATGCGAAATGGGTGTTGGGTGATGCGGCAGCGGTCGATGTCACTCTCAAGCCTGATTTTTCTGATGTCGATTCCGATGAGCCACAAATCGTAGTAGGCAAGCGTTATGAAGTATTGTTTCCTGAAAAACGCCCTTTCTTTTTGGAGAATGCGAGTTTTTTTCAAACGCCGAATCCTTTATTTTTCTCGCGTCGGATTGCGCAACCGAGCGCCGGTGTACGGGTTACAGGTCGTGCGGATTCATGGTCGTACGGTGGTTTGGTGATTGATGATGAGATGCAAGCCGACGATGAAAAAAATGCGGTGAAAGCACATATCAGCATGGGTCGCGTGCAAAAAGATCTGACTTCGGATTTTAGCTTGGGGGCTTTGCTGACGGACAGAAAAGCTGGTTCGCAGCGCGATACCGTTTTGGGTGTGGATGCCCGCTATCAGTGGGACGATAACTGGATTTTCCAGGGCCAGGTGGCGAAGAGTGAAAAGCAAGTTGGCCAGCAAAAACAAAGTGCTCATTTGAATTATCTCGAAGCCAAACACCAAGGAAACCATCTCGAATACTTGGCGAAGTACATCGATATCTCAAATGGCTTTGCAGATCGCTTAGCTTTTTTACCGCGCACCAACTACAAACAATTTCATCAAGAAACCAGATATGTAGAGCATGTAGAGGGCGGTGATTTGTTACAGCGTTACGGCCTCATCTTGAATGCTGAAATTTCGCGTAATCAACAAAATCAATTGCAAGACTGGGCAGCTGATCTTGGTGTGTTTGTGGAAGGAAGCCATGACACTTGGTTCGATGTGTTTTCTCGAAATGGTTATGAGAACTTTGAAGGCAAAGAGTTTGATAAGCGTGGTTGGTTGATTGGCGCTGGGAGTGCATGGTTTGATTGGTTGCGAGTCAATGCGGAGTTTGGTGCTCTTGACGCTATCAATTACACCCCGGCTGCGGGTGTCGCCGCTAGTCTGGGGCGTGGGCGTAGCGTGGATTTCAACGTTGCGATCAAACCGCATCCGCAATGGCGTTTGGAAGAAAAAGTATTGTGGAATGACTTGAAGATGCCAGCAGCTATAGCACCAATGAGCGACAACAGCGTATTTCGCAATTTGATGTGGCGTACTAAGCTCAGTTATCAGCACACGCGATTTTTAGGGATGCGCATTATTGCGGATTATCATGTGTTGGCGAGTAATCCTGCGCTAAGTAATTTGGGTTCTGGTAAGCAATTCAACACAGATTTTCAGGTTAATTACACCTTGAGCCCTGGTACTAGCCTGATCGCAGGCTACGGTAATCGACAAGAAAACTTAGCGCAAATTGGTAACCCGCAAATGCTGGTGCGTACCGATGATTTGAATTTACGCACAGGGCGGCGTGCTTTTATCAAGCTCAATTATTTGTATCAGTTTTAATGACCCATACGGTCGGAATAGATATCTTTCTTAGTGTTGCGTTACGGGTGCTAGAAACCAAAGTCTAGGTGTACAGCACTTCTTGCTCTTGATGAACACTCGCAAAGTGAAATTCTGCTGCTCGCAACCAATCTATCAACAGATTTGATTTCAAAAATCGATTCGCGCTTACTATCGAAATACTCCCATATCGTCATGCCGGACTTGATCTGGCATCCATGTTTCAAATACTGCTGATACTAATAAAATAGATACCGAGTCAAGTCCGGTATGACGTCTTGGGGTTTGTCAATTCATGTCATCGTATCGATGGTGTTGAGCGAGATCACATTTGTTTAAACAAGTGGGCATAAACACGGCTCACTTGTATCTTTTGTTTGCTGCCTTTGAGTTGTAAGGTGAGCTTACCGCTTTCGTCGCGGTTCGCAAATTCTAGGAAACGCGTATTGATGATATAACCGCGATGCACTTGCCAGAACACTTCAGGATCAAGTTGTGCTAATAGCTCACGCAAACTCATGCGTATTAATACCGATTGTTCGGCAGTGACCACATTGATGTATTTATCGGTTGCTTCGAAATACAACACATCCGCTACCGGGATCATGCGAATTTGGTTTCCGACCGCAGCGCGCACCATGGTTAAACGTTCGCTCTTGGGGGCGATGCCACCGAGTGCGGGGCTGAGTTTACTTAGTTGTGCTAGCAGTTGGCTGAGTTCGTCTGGGCGTTCTTCGTTGGTGTTGAACTTAGCTTGTAAGCGCTGAACGGTTTTGGCAATACGAACATCACTAATCGGCTTTAAAACATAGTCGATCGCTTGGTGTTCAAAGGCTTGAATCGCAAATTCGTCATACGCGGTGACAAACACGATGAGCGGGAAAGGTTTGTCGCTCGGCCATTCGTCTGCTAATTCTTCGGCGACTTCGAGCCCCGTCTTACCCGGCATTTTGATGTCGAGGAAGATCATTTCAGGGAATTCTTTCAAGGCAAGATTAACCGCTTCGATGCCATTCTCGGCGATGGCGCAGAGTTGCAGCTCTGGCCATAAGCGCTCTAAGGTTTTTTTTAAGGTCAACGCCAAGATTTCTTCGTCTTCTGCAATCAAGGCGCGCGGTGTTGGATTAGCCATAGTTTTGTTCACTTATCTTGTTCGATTATTTTGTTAGATCGCTATTGCCATGTTTAGTTGGCATTGGCAACGGAGACCGGAATACGCAATTCTGCGATAACACCACACGCTTGGTTGGGGTATAAGTGTAGTTGTGCGTCCTCGCCATACAGTGCTAACACACGTTCGCGAATATTGGCGTTGCCAACATGGCTTTGGTGGTCTGGCGCGCGATAGTTTTCATCATAATCGCTAGGCAAGCCTAGGCCAGTATCGGCAACGGTAAGGATTAACAGATCATGATCTAAACCTGCACTCACCGTAATTTTGCCACCTTCTACTTTTGGTTCTAGCCCGTGTTTGATCGCGTTTTCAACTAAAGGCTGCAATAGCATCGGCGCGATCTCTTGGCTTTCGAGATTCGATGGCAGTTCTATCTGGTAGCTTAAGCGTTTGCCCATACGTATCGCCAATAATTCGAGATAGGCATGCATTAATTCGAATTCATGTTTCAGTGTGGTTTTTTTAGTGCGAGCTGAGTTGAGTGTGGCACGTAGATAGCGGATTAACTGCTCTAGCATGTGCTGCGCGCGTTCAGTATCAATCGCAATCAAGCCTTGTAGGTTAGCCAAAGTGTTGAACAGCATATGCGGTTCGATTTGCGCCTGCAGTAGTTGCAGTTGCGCTTGTAGTGCTTGGCGTTCAACAGCAGCAGTGCGGGTCTTTTCTTTTTCTTGTTCAAGTTTGAGATCGGCTAATTTGGTTTGATTCCAAAAGAAAATGCCTGCAAAGAGGCTTAAAAACGTACTGATAATGATGGGTGCGCGGTTGTTTTTTTGTATCATCGTGACAAAACTGGGTGCATCAATTCCATACAGGGTGAGCCCAATAGAACTTCCTATGAAATAGCCCATGGGAGCAGCAGCAATGCAAATCAACATAAAGGCAATGCGATTGGGTTCTTGCTTTCGCCAGATGAGATAACTCGATAAAGAAATCAAACCATTGATCGAGAAGCCGATGAGCATGGAGAATACCCACACCATCAAGAAACTTTGTTGCGAATGAAAGATTAACTTGATGAAGAGAGCAACCAGAGTGTTGAATACCACCATCATGCTCAAATCTCGTATCAACTTTTTCCTATCTAGTGTCGTATAGCCATTAAAGAGCCGCATGGAAATCCTGTTGTATTTGCGTTGTGACGATGTCTTTACGTCGGAGTATACAGCTTAGGCTTTGCGCGAGGCTAGGAGAAAAGTATGCGACGAAAGATCAAAAAACGTCGCCAATGGTATGTGCTTAGACTTGAAATGAGTTAGCCCATTAACTAGAAGAGCGAGCTAGCACCATATGGGAAGTGCTAGCTCGCTCTGTGAGCGGTGCTGATGGTTTCCGCGGGTTGGAAATTGATTATTTGTACTGCGGACCTGTTAATAGGAACGCGCCGCCTTGGTAGATGGTAGTGATATCGTCGTTTTGTGGATATTCACCACTATCCGGAAACTTATGCGCGAACGCAGCTGAGCTGTCTTTTGCTTGAAAGCCTAAATGCGCCGCATAACGATTGTCCCACCAGCTCGCGGGATTATTTGATACGCCAAAACTAATGGTATGACCAACACGTGGAGTGAATACCGCGCAACGGAGAAGTTCAAGCAAATCGTTGTAGCTGAAATAGGTCACCATCATGCGTTTATTGACTGGCTCTGGGAAAGAAGAACCGATACGGATGCAGACGGTTTCAATGCCAAAGCGATCGTAGTAGTAACGCGATAAGCTCTCACCGAAACATTTGCTGACGCCGTACATACCATCGGGACGCATCGGCATATTGGCGTCGATGTAGTCGGTAGTTTTGTAGTAGCCGACAACATGGTTAGAGCTGGCAAAAATCACGCGTTTCACTTTGGCTAAGTGGACGGCCTCATAAATATTGTAGGTGCCTTGAATGTTCGCGGCCATGATGGCTTCGAAATTATTTTCGGTGGAGATGCCGCCGAAATGCAATACAACATCGACGTCTTTCATTAATTCGTGCACCGCTGCTTTGTTGGCGAGATCGCATTGCACGATTTCCTCGCCTTCTTGCGCATCTCCCATGGGGCTGATGTCGGAAAGACGAATGATGTCGGCCCAAGACTTGATGCATTCGCGCAAAATCTTTCCTAAACCGCCTGCCGCGCCGGTGAGAAGAATACGTTTAAATGGCTTGTTGGCTGCTGTACTCATGACTTCCTCAAATTTAAATTTAGCTTTATAGAGATAGATTCGGGTAATGTAGGGCGACTAGGTAATCGGCGCCGGGTTAAATAGCACTAGCGAATTGTGCAACTTCCAGTGTTCGGCCCAAGTCTTCTTGCCACTGGCGACCTCTAGCATGAAATGAAATAATTCCCAGCCGACCTCGCTAATACTGTTTTCACCGCTGGCGATTTTGCCGGCGTTAATGTCCATCAGATCATGCCAGCGTTTCGCCAGATCATTACGGGTGGCGACCTTAACGACAGGTACCGCAGCCAAACCATAGGGTGTGCCGCGACCCGTAGTGAACACGTGCATATTCATGCCTGCAGCCAGTTGTAAAGTGCCACAAATGAAATCACTGGCGGGGGTTGCGGCATAGATTAAACCTTTAGTCGTCAACTTTTCGCCGGGAGATAAAACGCCGGTAATTGCGCTGCTACCGGATTTAACGATAGAACCCATGGCTTTTTCGACGATATTGGATAAGCCGCCTTTTTTATTGCCGGGTGTGGTGTTAGCGCTACGATCAACACCGCCACGCTTCAAATAATTGTCGTACCACTCCATCTCACGAATCATCGCCGCCGCTATCTCTGGCGTGGCGGCACGTGAGGTAAGTTGATCGATGCCGTCACGCACTTCTGTCACTTCAGAAAACATCACAGTCGCGCCCGCACGTACTAACAGATCAGTAGCAAAGCCAACCGCAGGGTTGGCGGTAACGCCAGAAAACGCGTCACTACCACCACACTGCACACCAATCACTAAATCGGAGGCGGGGCAAGTTTCACGGCGACGTTGATTTAAGACTTCGAGCTGTTGTTCTGCCGTTGCCATAATCGATTGAATCATCGAGTCAAACCCCACGTGCTCAGCATCTTGTAAGCAAACGACGGCAGGCTCATAGGAAGTGCTGTTGGCACTTTGGATGGGGATGGCAGACTTCGGAAATAAGCGATTCGGTTGCAGTTTTTCGCAGCCCAAGCTCACCACCATGGCTTGCCCGCCAAAGTTGGGGTTGAGGCTTATATTGCGTACAGTGCGAATGGGAATCTGCGCATCGGGCGCATCGATCGCGACCCCACAACCGTAGGTATGATCAAGGCCAATCACATCATCGACATGCGGATACTTGGGTAGTAATTCTTCTTTGATGCGTTTCACCGCAAATTCAACCACACCCGCAACACACTGCACGGTAGTGGTAATCGCCAAGATATTGCGCGTGCCTACACTTCCATCGGCGTTACGAAAGCCTTCGAAGGTATAACCCTCCAGTGCTGGAGTCGCGGCAGCAGGATGGGTGGCAATTGGCAAATCTTCTAAGGTACGTGCAGGTGGCAACTGAACTAGCGCTTCTTGTATCCAACGGCCTTGCGCTATATCTTCTGTCGCGAAACCAATTGTTACGTTGTATCGAATGATTCTCTCGTGAGCAGCGATATCGCTCAAGGCAACTTTATGCCCTTGTGGCACAAATTCTTTTAATTCCAGTCCGCAAGGAAATACCGTGCCCGCTGGCAGCCCACCATCGTTGACCACGATAGCGACATTGTCCTTGTCATGCATGCGAATATACAAAGGTGAAAGTGTTTCGGTTGCCATGTTGTTCTCTTGTCCTTTTCTCGTTTGCAGCGCTCTACGTCACTCAGGCTGATGCGACAGTTGATTGCATTCGATTTCGAACTGCATTGTTTGAGCACGAACCACGCAAGCAAAAGCGTTGCTCCAGTCTCAAATTTCTATCGATATCTCTTGCTTACCTTAGTGCGGAAAGTGCTCGTGTTTTTCGTGCGATAAAAGTGAATAAGAGTGGGGAAAGACATCTTTGTTGACCACTTACTTGAATTGGTCAGACCACTCAAATTAAACCTGTACCATACGCATTCTTCTTGGCAAGTATTTGCAATTTTTATAGGAAAAGGTCCTCAAATCATGACTTTTTACCCAAAATTAAGCTTGTTTTTATTGGTTGTTGTGGCGAGTATGCCACTGAAAAAAATATTTGGCTAGTCCAGATTGCAAAATTGGTCTAACCACATTAGAATGGCCTGACCAAATGCAACAACATGCTTTTAATATGATCAAAAAAATCTCTGCAGCGTCCGAACAGTCTGGTCATGAGCCGCGCTTGTATCGCGTGGTTGCCGATAAAATTCAAATGCTGATTCAAGAAGAGGGCATTCAAGCTGGTGAACGTTTGCCTTCTGAACGTGACTTGGCGGCCAAGTTGTCGGTGAGTCGAGCTTCGTTGCGTGAAGCGATTTTGGCCTTGGAATTAGGTGGTGTGGTTGAGGTGCGTGGCGGCTCTGGTGTGTATATTTGCGAGCAAATTGAAGAGCCCGATGTGCCGGAAGTTGGACCAGGGCCATTCGAAGTGTTATCCGCACGGCGATTAATTGAATCGGAAGTCGCTGCTATCGCTGCGCGGGTCGCTACCGACGGTGCCATCGATGCCATCTTAAAAGCAGTGTTGGAAATGGAAAAGCATCATGCAGACTACTCCAGTAATGAGCAGGCTGATCGTGAGTTTCATCTCTCGATTGCTCGCGCTACGGGTAATAGTGCACTGGTAGGTACGGTTGAATATCTGTGGAATCAGCGTGGCCGTTTGTGGCATCGCTTGAAGGAACATTTTCAGACGGAAGATTTGCGCCAAGAGACTTTGACGGATCATCGTCAGATTTTAGAGGCGATTGCTGCGCATGATCCTGCCGCGGCCAGAAAGGCCATGCGGGCTCACTTAGAACGGGTGACACGTACTTTCTCACGTGGGTAAGCATTTGTGTATTTGTAAGTGGTTTGAAGTTTTGTAGTGTGAAGTGTAGGGCTTAAGCAAAATGGCCTTGGTATGACGAACAAGCGATGTGAGTACGAAACTACTTGCAAACGAACTCGATCACACCAGTGTCAGTTTTACCTGAGCCTTAAATTCGCTTTAGGAAGTAACGCCAACAAAACGACTCGTATGATCTATGAGTTGGTGGCAAATTGGACCGACTAGACCTCGATGCGGCATTGACCGTATCTTCGTCGATGCGGCACAGAGTACGCGAGGTGCTCCGACTAGGGTTTTTTGCTCATGTAGATATGAGCGTTAATTAAAATTAGTAGGAGACAAGAATGAAAACGAACAAGAAGACCAGCTTGCAACAGCTGACCCTTTCCGCTATCACCGTTGCGGTGTTAAGTGTTATTAGTCAAAGCCAAGCGCAGGCTCAAGAGCCTATGCGTGTGGAAGTGACGGGTTCCTCCATCAAACGTTTGGCTAGCGAAGCATCCTTGCCAATTACTTCTGTTTCTGGAGAAGAATTAGAAAAGCGTGGCATGACAACCTTGGCCGATTTGATGATGGCTCTGCCGCAATCAAATTCTCTGGCGCCGTCGAATGCAGGTTCGGGTACCAACATCAACTTGCGTGGTTTGGGTGTGAATCGTACTTTAGTATTATTGAATGGTCGCCGCCTCGCCAACGAAGCGATTGCCGATGGTTACGCCAATTTGGATGTGATACCAATGAGCGCAATCGCCCGCGTTGAAGTATTGAACGACGGCGCATCGTCCATCTATGGCTCTGATGCGATCGGTGGTGTGGTCAACTTCATTACCAAACGTGAATATAACGGTGCGTCTATTACTGCGCAGGCAGTGCAACCGCAGCGTGATGGTGGCGCTGATGAACAGCGTGTTAGTTTTATCATCGGCACTGGTGATTTACAAAAAGATGGCTGGAACGTTTATGCTACAGCGGACGCGCATCGTCGTAGTCGCTTGTTAGGTTCGGACCGTTACGAATTGAGTTCACCAGAATTATTGACCAGCATCGGTCGGGCGCCATCTTTAGCGAGTGGTGGTTTTGCGATGCCAGCAAACTTTACTATTCCAAGCAACAAGGCGTTTACTGCCGCAAATCCTTACTATGCAACGGGTTGTGTGGCACCTTATTCGATTCAAGGTGGTAAGAACACCTGCGTGATCAATAATTTAACTTACAACACGGCGCTGTATGCCAACGATCAGCTTACTTTCTTCACTAAGGCGACTAAGCGTATTAGCGATGATCATACGATTTCGATCGAATACAATCGTGGTGAAGAGCATATCTTCGGCACTAAAATTCCAACCACAAGCTTAGCGGCAAATGGCGTTACGGCTTTGATGCCATCCACCAGTAAATGGTATCCAGGTGGCAGCGGTGGTGTACCGAAAGTAACCGGTGTTACGGGAGCGCCAATTTTGGTGACATGGAGCGTGGCAGACTTAGGCCCGTATACCACTAAAGACGAGCAAGTAAATCAACGCTGGAACTTGAGTGATGAAGGCGTGATTGGTGGTTGGGACTATAAAGCGGGTTTGGTGGTGGGTATTAGTGATCGTATCGGCTATTTAGATTCTGGCGCGGTCGATGGCGCAAAACTGTTGGCAGGTATCGCCGATGGGACCTTGAATCCATTCGGCTTACAGGATGCTGCCGGTAAAGCCTACCTCGATAGCATAGGCCTCAATGGCCAGAAATTGCGTGTATCGAAAAGTACTTTTACAGGCGTTGAATTGACACTCAATAAAGCTGTCATGAAATTGCCAGCAGGTGATATGGGGATGGCGGTCGGTTTTGATTTCCATCGTGACACAACTGAAGATACTAAAACAGACTTAGGAAATTTAGCGACCTATGCTGGCTCTGTGCCATCACATGGTGAAGGTGCGCGTAATGTTGCGGCTTTGTATGCAGAGTTAGAAGTGCCTGTCACTAAAGAACTGAATTTGAACCTAGCAGTGCGTGATGATCATTTCAGTGATTTTGGTAATACGATTAATCCAAAAGCGAGTTTCCGCTATCAACCAAACTCTGTGGTGATGTTCCGCGGCTCGGCAAATACGGGTTTCCGTGCACCGACTTTGTTTGATCGTTATGGTTATCGTTTGCCGGGTGCGACGACAACCACTGGTGCTGCTTGGGACGATCCAGTGCAATGTCCAGGTCCAACGCCAGCCATTGCCGGTACCGGTAAAGCCTTACCAGGTTTGGTTTCAGCGACGGTCTGTAATGTGAAGTTACCTAAACAAACCGGTAGTAATAATGAGTTAGTGCCAGAAACTTCGGTCGGTGGAACTTTGGGTATGGTAATGGAGCCGATGAAGAACCTGACGATGTCGGTTGATTACTGGCGCATCACGATGGATAAGATGTTGGCGAACTTGCCTGAGCAAGCTTACTTCTTGAATCCGACTAAATATGCCGATTTGTTTGTGCGCGATGCTACAGGCAAATTGCTATACATCAAAAATGTCACCATGAATTTGGGTGGTCAAAAAGCAGCAGGTTTGGATTTGGCGTTCAACTACACTTACCCAACAGAAGGCTGGGGTGTATTCAAAACCAGTTTGAATGGTACTTACCTGACGCAGTTTGATAATCAACTGGAAAAAGGTGGCGAATGGGCGTCGAATATTGGCCGTTTCGGTTTAGCCAGCAACGGCACCACGAGCAGTTTGCCTATCATCACTTTCCGCTGGAAACATACCTTGGCATTGAACTGGAGTAAAGGTGATTGGGCTGCACAATTGACGCAGAACTACAATACGGGCTACCACGATCAAAACTTGGTCGCCGCTCAGTACTTCCGCGACATTAAGCCTTACCAAGTGTTCAATTTGACTGGTACCTATCGCGGCTTCAAGAACTTCACGATCGTGGCAGGTATCACCAACTTGTTCGACGTGAATCCGCCAGTCACTAATCATAGCGGTTACAACGGCTATTTGAGTAGTGCGGCAAGCCCAATTGGACGTGCTTTCAATACACGTATTACTTATACTTTCTATTGATAGCTGATGCCCGCGATGTGTGCTCTACATATCGCGGGTTTTTTGTTTTGCTGGCAGTTGCTTCTAACGATCTTATCGATTTGTTGTAGAACTTAGCAACGCTCGCTCATTCTCAGCACTCCTCGCAAACTGAAATCATGATTATGAAAAACCTAAACCCCACACCGGATACTTCTATTTCACCACGTCGTCGTTTCTTACAAGGCAGCGCCGTCGCTGGCGCGGGCTTGGCCTTATCTACTCCCTTCACAGTGTTGGCGGCATCGAAAAAGAACGATCCATGGAAGGAAGCAGAAGCGATCGTGAAGCGGGTGAGGATGCCAGTGAAGTTCCGCAAACAAGATTTTAGTATTACGAATTTCGGCGCTTTAAATTGTGAGACCACAGAAATCACAGCATGGGTTTCCTTTGTTGAGAAAGCCAAAATGCGAACACCGGTGAAGGGTTCGCCTGATTGCTATCCAGCGATTACTGCGGCGATCAAAGCATGTCATCAAGCAGGTGGTGGACGTGTTGTGATCCCGAAAGGCAATTGGTATTGTGCAGGACCTATCGTTTTACTGTCCAACGTGAACGTGCATTTGCAAGCGGGTGCGCATGTGTACTTTAGTAATAATCCTGACGACTATGCAAAATATGGTGCGTTTGATTGTGGTGCGAACGGCAAATTGTCGATCACTCGTTGGGAAGGGAATGATTGTCTAAATTTCTCTTCTTTGGTTTACGCCCATGGGCAAAATAATATCGCCTTAACTGGCGAAGACTGGACCAGTATTTTAGACGGCCAAGCGGGCGTTGATTGGAATGATCAAGCGGAATGTTGGTGGTCATGGAAAGGCCGTCAAAAGCCAAGCTCCGCAGGCGATATTGCCGCTGGCACAAGCGGCGAATATATCCCGCACATTGCAGGGCGCACCGAAGAATCGGTTAATCCCAATAACCCGACCTCATTAGCGGCCATCGCACCTCATCTCAGTGAAGAAGAACGTAGTATGATTGAGGGCAAGGGCGATCGTTGGCGTCGTGATTCCGCTTATCTGCGTGCCTTGGCCGAAGCCAAAGTGCCTTTGGAAAAACGTATTTTTGGCCATGGCCACTACTTACGTCCGCATATGGTGCAGTTCATTAGTTGCACCAATGTGTATTTCGCCAACTACCAAAGTACTAACACTCCTTTCTGGCAACATAATCCGGTGAACTGTAAAAATATGCATGTGAAGCATATTTATGCGAATAGCTTGGGGCCTAATAGTGATGGCTTCGATCCCGAGTCATGTGATCTTGTTGTGATCGAAGACTGCACTTTTGATACTGGCGACGACTGCATCGCGGTTGATTCTGGCAAAGGCCCCGATATACAGTTCGGACCATCACAAAATATCGTGATTCAAAACTGCCAAATGCATAGTGGTCATGGCGCTATGACTTTTGGTAGCATTATGTCGGGCGGTATTCAAAACGTCTATGCGCAAAATCTGGTGTTCGAAAATAGTCATTGGAAAACCGATCCCTTGAATATCGCGATTCGATTCAAAACGAATATGAGCCGTGGTGGTTTCTTGCGTAATCTGCATATCCGCAATGTGACTATTCCCAACGGGATTCGTACCACGCCTGCGTTCTATTCGACGATTCCGGGTTCTGTGATTCCGAATAAATCAGTAGCAACCTCGGCCGGTGGTGTGATCACTATTGATTGTGGCTACGACCCCAATAATGACAACGTACGTAATCGCCCACCGGTGGTGAGTGATATTCACATCTCTAACGTTAAGGTGGCGAATGTCGCCATCAATGGTGGCCAGTTCTCCAGCTATCAAGCTTTGGTGATCCTGGGGCCGGTAGTGTCTGACTATAACGGTAAGGGCACGCCTATGATTCTGCCAGTGAGCAATGTCACGATCAAAGATTGCGACCTTGGGAACCCAGTCAATGCTGCGCAACCAATTTATTTATACAACGTCAAAGGCTTGCGACTACAGAATGTGAAGATTGGCGATAAGACCTTCAATCAAGAATTTTCGACATGATAGCGGCATAGCAGTTTGTTGTTTACCACCTAGTTTGTTCGAAATATGAATTGCTTGAGTGAGCGCCGAGATATCGGTATGAGATCCCTGCGTTGGCAGGGATCTACTATCGCGTTCAAGTGTTTATCGATGTCCATGCAGATGAGCTGTTAATTGAAAAGTGTGGCTGCGGTCATCAATTTCTAGAATGTACACATCCAAACTTGACGCGTATCAGGTGACACCGAAGAACAGGATTTAACCCATGTTTTTGCATGTATCAATCAAACAGAAATACCACGGTCTGGCTTTTGCAGTATTGCTCCTTGCCTTGAATGGATGCGCATCGACAAGTCAGAGTCAATCAAGCCAGCAAGGCGCACTAGACCATCAACAAGCGATACGTATCGTGTTGGTAGGGGATTCGACGACGGCTACCAAGAGTGGCTATGGCGACGCCTTGTGCGAACGCTTTACGCCAGAAGTGCAGTGTATTAATTTGGCGCGCGGCGGCCGCAGTTCCGGCAGTTTCCGTGCTGAAGGTTTATGGAAACAAGTTGAAGATTTACTGAAAGACCAATCAGGCTCGAAGACTTTCGTCTTGAT
>CALKVB010000053.1 GCA_937996605.1 uncultured Oxalobacteraceae bacterium
TCAGGATATGTTTGAGGACGGTATTGCTGCGTGAAATCAGGTCAAGGGGAGGAAAGGGCAACATCGATAAACACTCATGGAATTTCCAAATGGCAATTATACGAGAGAATGCAGATTCAGGTTTGCGCCCGAACAAGCCTAGTCTATTCTTGCTTGCAATCGATTTTGCTCATTGTCACCTGAGCATCTTTTGATTTTATTGGAGTAGCCCTTCGAATAGATGAATGTGTACCGTGCTTCCCGCAGCAACATCAGCTTGTTGATCTGGTAATACAATCATGCAGTTTGCTTCCGACATCGAACGTAAAACACCAGAACCTTGCGAACCCGAGACTTGCACTTGTAATTGCCCATGTTCATCGATGCTTGCGATGCCGCGTTGATATTCGGTGCGACCTTGGCGTTTGCGGATGCTCCGCACACTACGAGCGGGCACTAGCAGTAAAGCTTGAGCTTGTGCGTGCTGTAAATGCAGTAGGGCATCACGTACGAAGTAAAGAAAACTTACCATCACTGCTACAGGATTACCAGGAAGACCAAACAAGTAAGCGGATTTGCCTTGATGATTGATGTTACCGAAAGCCATAGGGCGACCAGGACGCATTTCTATGGTCCAAAAGGCGACTTCACCAAGTTTGCTCATTACTTCTTTGGTGTAATCCGCAGCGCCAACAGAGACTCCGCCCGAGGTAATAATGGCATCAGCGTGAAGGCAGGCTTGCTGTAATGTGGTTTCAAGGGCATTAGGCTGGTCCGGTACAACGCCTAAATCAATGACATCGAAATTCATTTTTTTGAGCATCGAGAAAATCGTATAACGGTTGCTATCGTAAATGCTTCCCGTTGTGAGTGATTCTCCGAGCGAACGAATTTCGTCGCCAGTTGAAAAATAAGCGACACGTAGTCGACGATACACCATAACTTGGGCGATCCCGAGCGAGGCAATTAAGCCTAACTCAGCAGCACCTAAGCGTTTTCCTTTGTGAATGGCAATTTGCTGGGCTGCTAAGTCTTCTCCTGCGAAACGTCGATTATCTCCCGCGCGTAATTTGGCAGTGTTGAAGCTAATTTCTTGGAATGAACTTGCTTCGCGATCGTTGCGTACAGTCATTTCTTGAGGCACCACCGTATCGCATTCGTTTGGCATCACGGCACCGGTCATAATCCTCACGCATTCTCCGGGTTTGACTTGACCAGCGAATGGTCGACCAGCAAAGGCATCACCGATCACGGTTAAACTTAAGCTAGTGTTATCCTCAAGTTGCTGCCCTTGAAAAGCAAAACCATCCATCGCGGAATTGTCATGAGGTGGTACGTTGAAGGGCGAAATAATGTCTTCTGCCAGAACTCTGCCAAGTGCATCGAAAATGCCCACTGATTCGATTTCAGTTATTGGTTCAATCAATTTTTCAATAATCTGTTTGGCGTTTTGTACTGACAATGTCGGTGCACGATAGTGTTCATGCTGATCGAGTATGGCACTTAGCGTTGGGCGAGGGGATGACATAATAATTGTAGTGTGCGAATTAGAGAGCAAAAGTGTCGAGTTCAGCCTTGGTATTGATATTTCGGAATTCCTCATTGTTATCGAAAACGACTTCACTGACGCGAAGTTGGTCGAGCCAATCACTGATTTTTCTACCGTCTTGTTGAAGAAATTTATACAAGTGGCTATGCAGATCAGCTTGGAGTAAACAAAAGACGGGCTGTGTTTGCTGTTTTAGTTTTCCATCTTGAAGTTCCTCTGTGACTGGTACCGCGACTTGAGTGCCTTCATTTAACATCGCGATTGCCAATCGTTCAGCCAAGTTAGTGGGCAAAAATGGAGAATCACAAGGTGCACTGAGTAAGTATCGAGTCTGACAGTGCATTAGACCGCATTCGAGGCCAGCAAGTGGCCCAGGATAGTCCGTAATATTGTCTTGAAAAACGAGCTCAGTAAATTGGCGGTATCGATCTATATCTTGATTCGCGTTGATAATGAGGCGATTAACTTGTGGCCTCATCCTTGCGATGACATGTTCAACCATGGTCTTACCCTGCATCGTTTGTAAGCCCTTGTTGACTTGTCCCATACGCATGCCGCGACCACCGGCAAGTATCAGTCCTGTAATCTCAGTACGATGAATCATAGTATTCCTTAGAGCCCCAGTTTCTATTATCCACCTATGTAGGACATTTCGATTTTTTTACGTTGTGTTGACTGGCGTTCAATGTCGCGCAATTCTGAATATCGATCATCACGTGCTTCCCAAATATTGCGGATGATATTTGAAACAATGGCATCGATATTTGAAGTACTAGCGGACGAACGTAGATGCTCACGCAAGTCATGCCCTTCGCTGGCAAACAAGCAGGTGTACAGCATGCCTTGAGTGGATAGGCGGGCACGATTACAGTCACGACAAAACGCGTGACTGACGCTGGAAATAAAACCCAGTTCAGCACTACCATCTTGATGTTGAAAGCGTTGCGCAGTTTCACCGGCCTGTTGAGGTGGCAAGGGCTGCAATGGAAAACCGGCTTGAGCCAGCAGTGCAAGAATGTCGTCTGTCTTGAGCACATCTTGTGCTTGCCAAGCGTTAGAATCGCCGACATCCATAAATTCAATGAATCGTAAAATATGCGGAGTGTTTTTAAAGTAGTTGACCATGGGAATAATCTCATGCTCATTGACCCCTTTTTTTACCACCATATTAATCTTAATGCGCTCGAAACCGGCCTCTCTCGCTGCATGTAAACCATCTAGAACATCATCGACTGGAAAATCGACATCGTTCATTGATTTGAAAATGCTATCGTCTAAGGCATCAAGGGAAACGGTGAGCCGTTTGAGCCCAGCGGCACGCAAACTCAATGCTTTTTTTCGCAATAAGGAACCATTGGTGGTAAGCGTTAAATCGAGAGCCTCTCCATCGGGTGTGCGAATCGCCGCTAACATCGCCACTAAGTCTTCAATGTTTTTTCGCAATAAAGGTTCACCACCGGTCAGTCGAATTTTTCTGACGCCGTGCGCTACAAAAATTTTTGTAAGGCGAGTGATTTCCTCAAAGCTTAATAGCTCTGCATGGGAAAGATAAGGATAGTCTTTAGTGAAGACTTCTTTGGGCATGCAGTAAGTGCAGCGAAAATTACAACGATCTGTGACTGAAATCCGAAGATCATGTAAAGATCGATGCCGCTGATCGCGCAAATTACCTATGCTCGGCAGGAGCTGATCGGGAACGGGCCAATGTCGAATGCCACCATTGCTGAAGCTAGCAGTTGGCACTATTTTGATTGGGATAAATTTCTCTGACATGCTGGGCTAAATACTCGTACAAATCATCTAGGCGACACAATAACATGCTTCAGCGTAGACTGTTTGCCTGGCTTTGATGCGGGTCAAATTCTGGGCGTAGGCGCAATTTTAGAACGAAAAAAAACCTGATCAAATCATGACCAGGTTTTTCAAACGAGAAATTCACAGTACAAGGCAAAAGCCTTGGCTGCAACACATTAACGTTTTGTTTCAAC
>CALKVB010000054.1 GCA_937996605.1 uncultured Oxalobacteraceae bacterium
AGGAAGGCTTAATGGAGTACCTGTCAATGCAGACACTTCACGTGCAACACCCAATACAGAGAGGCAGTCTGCCTTATTCGGCGTCAACTTAATCGTGAATTTCAAATCATTGAGCTGATAGTAATCACGGAAGTTCTGACCAACTGGTGCATCAGCTGGCAAATCCATTAAGCCGCCGTGATCTTCAGACAGTTTCAATTCGCGCGCCGAGCACAACATGCCCTGTGATTCAACGCCACGCAACTTACCGACCTTAATCAAGAACGGTTTACCATCTGCACCAGGCGGCAAGACAGCACCTGCCATTGCACACGGCACTTTCATACCTACGCGCACATTCGGTGCACCACAAACGATGTTTAATAAAGTGCCAGTACCGACATCAACCTGGCAGACGTTCAAACGATCTGCATCTGGATGTTTCGCGATTTCGCGAATTTCTGCGACAACCACATTGCTAAAAGGTGGCGCGACAGGCTCAACCTCTTCCACCTCAAGTCCTGCCATTGTCAACATGTGAGACAACTCGTCCGAAGTCATCTTCGGATCGACCATGGTACGTAACCAGTTTTCAGAAAATTGCATAATTCAACCGTATGTTGATTGTGTACTTTTCAGTACGGAATACTTCAAACAAAGAGACCATCTCAATCTCGAAAACCTCTCAACGCTGAGGCGCCGAGGCGCGGAGAAAAAAATGAGAACTCTTGGTCCTAGGCATTTGAATTTCTCTGCGCCCCTCAGCGTCTCTGAGTCTCGACGTTGAGGGGTTCCAATTCATCTTTTCAGCCTAGTTAGCCTAATTGAATTGCTTCAGGAAGCGCAAATCACCTTCATAGAACAGGCGCAAATCACTAATGCCATAACGCAGCATCGTTAAGCGTTCCAAACCAGAACCAAAGGCAAATCCTATGTATTTCTCTGGGTCTAATCCCATGTTCTTAATCACCTTAGGATGCACTTGACCGGAGCCAGATACTTCTAACCAGCGCCCTTTCAATGGACCGCTACCGAAGGCAATATCGATCTCAGCAGATGGTTCCGTGAAAGGAAAATAGGAAGGACGGAAGCGCACTTGCAAATCGTCCGTTTCGAAAAATGCCTTCACAAAATTCAGATACACGCCCTTCAAATCTGCAAAGCTAATATTCTCAGCAATCCACAAACCTTCCACTTGATGGAACATAGGTGAGTGTGTCGCATCACTATCAACGCGATAAGTACGGCCAGGCGCAATAACTTTGATCGGTGGTTTGTTCATGCGTGCAAAACGCACTTGCATTGGGCTGGTATGGGTACGCAACAACAAAGGCTTACCAGATGTGTCATTACCTTCGACGTAGAAGGTATCTTGCATTGAACGTGCTGGGTGATTTTCTGGCGAATTGAGCGCAGTAAAATTAGTCCAATCATTTTCGATTTCTGGACCATCTGCCACATCGAAACCGATAGAACGGAAGATTTCTTCAATACGTTGCCATGTGCGCATCACAGGATGGATACCACCCATGCCACGCCCACGGCCAGGCAAAGTCACGTCGATTGCTTCTGCATTTAAACGCGCTTCCATTTGCGCATTGGCGAGTGCGTCACGACGAGCCGTCAATGCATTTTCAATTTGCTCTTTGGCGACGTTAATCACGGCGCCTTGGGCCTTGCGTTCTTCAGGCGCTAACTTGCCCAAGCCCTTCATTTGTTCGGTGATCTGACCAGACTTTCCGAGGTACAGTGCTTTTGCATTTTCTAAAGCCGCAGCGTCAGGGGCCGCAGCAAAATCAGCAATCGCTTGAGCAACAATTTGATCTAAGGGATTCATGCGATATTTCCCACAAGGAGTGGATGATAAAAGTTAACTTGAAATTGGATGCGATAAAGACATACACGAAATCGAGCTTCTATGACGAGCCATAAACACTGGTTTTCGTGTAAATCCTCAAGCAAAAAAAACGGGGCAGTGGAATCAACCTCTGCCCCGCTCATCATGCAGATTCGCGAATGGCGAATTTGCAGACTATGTCTGATTACGCAGCCAAAGTCGCTTTTACTTGATTAACAATCGCAGCAAATGCTGGTTTGTCAGTCACTGCCATATCGGCCAACACTTTACGGTCGAGTTCGATGTTCGCTTTTTTCAAGCCGTTCATGAACACGCTGTAAGTCATACCGTGTTGACGGGATGCAGCATTGATACGAGTAATCCACAATGCGCGGAATACACGTTTTTTGTTACGACGATCACGGTATGCATATTGACCAGCGCGCATAACTGCTTGCTTAGCAATACGGAATACCTTACTACGACGACCACGATAGCCTTTGGCTAAATCGAGAACTTTCTTATGGCGGGCACGAGCGGTAACCCCACGTTTTACTCTAGGCATAATAACTCCTTAAAATAGTGAGTAGAGGTTAAGCTGTTGGCATCATGCGCATGACTGATGTTACGTCAGACGCGTTGATGTTACGGGTGCCACGCAATTGGCGTTTGTTCTTAGTGGTTTTCTTAGTCAAGATATGGCGCTTGAAAGCGTGACCACTCTTAACTGTTCCACCTGGACGTACACGGAAGCGCTTCTTTGCAGAGCTCTTAGTTTTCATTTTAGGCATAACATCACTGTCTTTTACGACAGCTCCTTTTTATATGATGGTAGGTGGTGACAATGACGTCACTCTTGGATGCCTACTTCTCACTTAGCTTGGGCTTGAAATCGAGTTCAATGCCCTTTGTTGCAATCGCGCTTCTTGCGAAACACAACTACTACAAATCCTTTATTTTGCGATCTCATTTACATACAAATTTAAGACCGCAAGGTGGGTTCAGAAATTCACTTAGGGATGCAGTACTAGGCGTTTCCCACAGCAATACGAATGTATTGCGAGGACAAACAACGAAGTAATGCGCCCTACAATTGGATTTATGGGCTCACCGACTCATTTCTTTTTCTTAGGTGAAAGGATCATAACCATCTGACGTCCTTCCATCTTTGGAAACTGCTCAACTTGACCGTACGGATCCAAATCGACCTTCAAGCGTTCCAACATGCGCATACCAATTTCTTGGTGAGCCATTTCACGACCACGGAAACGCAAAGTAATTTTGGTTTTATCGCCGTCTTCC
>CALKVB010000055.1 GCA_937996605.1 uncultured Oxalobacteraceae bacterium
CACTGTCAGCATTCTTAGCAAAGCGTATCTGTTTTTTTGATCCATTTCCTCGACAGTTAATTCTTTCCTCTCTCCTCTACTTTTCGCATCTATACGCTAAAAGTAAATGTAGAGCAATAATTACCAACGTGCTTTAGACAGAATCACTAGCCATTTGCGGAATAACAGAATTTCCAAGTGCCCTGCTTGCACGCCGGTTGAGCAATCAATGATAGGGTTCACACGATATTGACGCTTTCTGAAGTCTAAGCAGACAAATATCTCACGACTACCTAAGCGCATTAAAAAGGTGCTTGGCGAAAATTGAACGCTAAAACGTGGCTCAAAAGTTTGTTCTAAGTTAGTCATGTTTATCTCCAATGATTTCAGTAGTACTTCGCTTATTTCATATTTCTGGACTCATGCCAGACCAAATGCTGTTTTTTTCAACTTCACTGCTTGGATGAAATACTGTATGCACATCCAGTAATTGATAATGTAAATCAAAAATACTGTGCATGCAATCAGTATTTTTAAATATTTTAAGTTTGTTGTTTAAGCTTTGAAATTCCCCAAATAAAGCAATATACTGTATATCCATTCAGTATATTTTACTGTGTGGATGTTATTTTAAATATTGTTTTTAAATTTATATTCATGCCGCACGCCACCTCAATTTCATTGGAAAATTTGCACCCTTCTCTATGGCGAGGCTCTCAACTCGCGCGTGGAATGGGGGATTATGTTGAGTGTGGCTATCCGCAACTTTCATTGGAGTTGCCTGGTGGCGGCTGGCCAACAGGTGCTTTAACAGAACTGTTTATCGAACATGGCGGCTCAGCAGAGCTACAACTATTACGGCCTGCATTAAATGCACATCATCATGGTCAAATCGTATTTTTACAAACGCCCTATCAACCGCAAGCAAGTGCTTTAGCGCAAGCGGGACTCAATCTGGATCGCTTGCTTTGGCTACGCTGTAACAAGATGGCAGATGCCTTGTGGACCGCAGAACAAATCTTACGTAGTGGTAGTTGTGCGGCGCTTTTATATTGGCAAAGTCAGGTAAAAGTTGAGGCCTTACGTCGCTTACATTTAGCGGCGCAACATGGACGAACTTTGTTCTACCTTATTCGCCCACTTAATTTTGCTCTTCATCCATCACCAGCTATTTTGCGTATTCAAGTGCAATTAGCCGAACGTGGATTACAACTCTCGTTTATCAAGCGTCGAGGTGCGCAAAGGCATGAGGCTCTTTTTTTGCCGATGACTTTGCCCTCTTTTATGTTTTCTCGAATTCATTTACAAGCCCATGTCAGCGCCAACGAAAACGATACCACCACTGTGGATCGTCATTCATTTACCGAACCTGCCCTTAGAAATTTTTCACCCTCCTTGGTTGGCTGAAGAGGCATTGGTCGTAGTCGAACAACAACGTGTCCTCACGATGTCTAAGCTCGCTCGTCAAGCTGGCATTCAAACAGAGATGCGTGTGAGTAGTGTGCATATGCTGATGCCAGAAGCGCAGATTAAGAAACGCGACACTGAAAAAGAGCAAGCAAGTTTGTATGCCGCTGCGATGGCCAGTTTGCAATTTACGCCGCAAGTTTGTTTACTGGAGAATGCCAGTATCTTGATGGGCGTTGGTGCCAGCTTGACTTTATTCGGAGGGATTAGACGTTTGCGTCGTTTAATCATCAACACCATTAGGCAGTTAGGATTAAGTCCACAATTAGGTATTGCTGTTAGTGCGCAAGGCGCATGGTTATTGGCGCAACAAAAGAAACCGCAACGTGGCGTGGTACTTCGTTACGCGCTTAGCCAAGTTCATTTACATCAACGCATAAATTATCTGCCGATTAGTCTACTGCCTACCGCCCAAACTTGGTTGAACTGGTTGACAGGCATAGGCTGTGAAACGCTAGGTGGATTAAGGCAATTACCTCGTGCCGGCTTACAAAGACGCTGTGGCAAAGACCTCTTGCGCCAACTTGATTTGGCCTATGGCGAGCAACAAGAACTACAACAATGGTTAGAAGTGCCAACAGAGTTTAGCGCTCGACTAGAATTGCCTGATCGCTTAGAACACACCGAGTTAATTTTTCACTTTGCCAGAGCCTTGTTATTACAATTATGTGGTTGGTTAATACAGCGACAGCTCGCCATTACCAGCCTGCAATTTGAACTTGAACATGAGCGTGGTAGGCAAGCGCGGGTACCTACTAAAATGACTATCCTTTTGGCGCAAGCAAGCTGGCGTGAGGACCATCTATCTAAACTGCTCAAAGAACACCTAGGTAGGTTGCAGTTAAATGCACCTGCAATTGCCATCAAGCTAGTGGCGCAGCAAGTATGTCCTATGCACGCACCGAATGCTGATTTATTTCCTGAACCGGGCGGCAATCGCGAAGAACAAAGTAAGTTAATGGAATTATTGGTGGCCCGCCTAGGCGCAGAGAATGTTTTATATCCAGCACCTCAAGCGGATTATCGACCTGAGATAGCGAATCAATGGGTTTCTATCATGCAGAAAAAAAAACACCGGAAGGAAGCCATTACGAATAATGCCTATCGTCCTACCTGGCTTTTACCACAGCCTCAATTACTAGAAGTGCGTCAACATCGCCCTCACTATCGATCGGCTTTAAAGCTGGTGTCACCTGCAGAAAGAATTGAAGCGGGTTGGTGGAATGGTCAACTAGTAACACGTGATTATTTTATTGCTGAAAACTCACAGCATCTTCGATGTTGGATTTACCGCGAAAGAATCGGACATGCGCAGCAAGCGCAAGATGATGAGGTTTGGTATTTACATGGGGTGTTTGGATAGAGTGAACTCTCTATTGCGTCTATGCTTAAACGTATTCGTCCATAATTTAGCACCCAACTTAGCACCATGCTCCCCCACTACGCTGAATTATTCTGTTTTTCTAATTTCACTTTTCTGCATGGCGCCTCGCATGCAGAGGAATTGGTTGCGCGTGCTGTTAAGCTTGGATATCAAGCTCTAGCAATTACCGATGAATGCTCATTAGCCGGCGTTGTGAGAGCGCACGAAGAAGCTAAAAAACATCAATTGCCGCTACTTATCGGTAGCTATTTTCAATTAGACGAAGACCCACGCTATCCGCAGCTAGGAAAGATGCGCCTCATCGCGATTGCGCGAAACCGCGAAGGCTATGGCAATCTATGTGAATTAATTACGTTAGCACGTTTGCGTAAGGATGTGATTAAAGGCGAGTACGCCATTACTGCCAGTGATTTCGCACATCCGCCTTTGCAATTGGCGCATATCCAAGGCCTGCCGCATTGCCTTATCATTTTGTTGCCCGAATATCCGATCGATCCCAACTTATTTGAGCAACAGGTGATCTGGGCGTCACAGTTATTTAGTACGCGACTATGGCTAGGCTTAAATCTCTTAATGCAAGCGATGGACGATTGGCAGCAAGTTCAATTGGAGTATATCGCGCAGCAGCTCAGGCTTCCGGTGGTTGCAGTTGGACATGTCTGCATGCATGTCCGTTCGCGCAAGCCTTTGCAAGATACGCTAACATCGATTCGCGTGGGTAGACCTATTGCCGAATGTGGCTATGATTTGGCACCCAATGCAGAACAGCATTTACGTTCTCGCTTGCGCCTCGGGAATATCTATCCTGCTAGCACCTTGCAGGAAACGATACGGATTACCAATCTCTGTCAATTTTCCCTCGATGAATTACGTTACGAATACCCTGATGAGCTAGTACCAAACGGGCAAACACCCGCCTCTTATTTACGTCAAGAAGTCTATGCTGGAGCAGAAAAACGTTATCCAAATGGTTTGTCATCTGAGGTAATTGCGAAGATTGAACACGAGTTAAGCCTTATTAACGACCTCGCTTACGAACCCTATTTTTTAACAGTGTATGACATTGTGCAATACGCCAGATCACAAGATATCTTATGCCAAGGGCGAGGCTCTGCGGCCAATTCGGTCGTCTGCTATTGCTTGCATATTACGGAAGTGAGCCCTGAAAACGGCATTCTTTTATTTGAGCGTTTCTTGTCTAAAGAACGTGGAGAGCCACCGGATATCGACGTCGATTTTGAACATCAACGACGCGAAGAAGTGATTCAATACCTCTACCGAAAATATGGTCGACATCGTACCGCCTTAGCGGCTGCGGTACATACCTATCGCCCACGAGGAGCACTACGAGAAGTCGGCAAAGCGCTAGGTGTTGATTTAGCATTGATCGATGCGGTCGCCAAATCGCATCGCTGGTTTGATAGTAAACATGCTTTGTTAGAACGCTTCACTGAAAGTGGCTTAGATGCTAGTTCTCCAATCGCAGAACAATGGGCTGGTTTGGTGACGCAGTTACTCGGTTTTCCGCGTCATTTATCACAACACAGTGGTGGTTTTGTGATTGCACGCGACAAACTTTCACGTTTGGTTCCCATCGAAAACGCCAGCATGAAAGAGCGTAGCGTGATTCAATGGGACAAAGACGATCTCGAATCTTTGGGTTTATTGAAGGTCGATGTCTTAGCTTTAGGTATGCTCTCTGCATTGAAACGCTCATTGAACTTGATGGCAAGTTTGCCTGGTAGACCCACGCGCATTCAAGATATTCCGAAAGAAGATCCCGTCACTTATGACATGATTTGTAAAGCTGATACCGTCGGTGTGTTTCAAATCGAATCACGCGCACAAATGGGGATGCTGCCTCGCTTACGACCACGCACATTTTACGATCTAGTGATTCAAGTGGCGATTGTTAGGCCGGGACCAATTCAAGGTGGCATGGTGCATCCTTATCTCAGACGGCGACAAGGGATAGAGCCTGTCACGTATCCCAAGCCTGCGATTGAGAAAATTTTATCGCGTACTTTAGGAGTTCCTATCTTCCAAGAGCAGGTCATGCAAATTGCCATGGCAGCAGCCGACTTTAGTCCCGGTGAAGCCGATGAATTGCGACGTGCGATGGCAGCATGGAAGCGTAAAGGTGGTTTGGCGCATTACAAAGACCGCATCATCAACACCATGATTAAAAACGGTTATGAAGAAGAGTTTGCCAGTGGCGTATTCAATCAAATGTTGGGCTTTGGTGAATATGGTTTCCCCGAAAGCCATGCAGCGAGCTTTGCTTTACTAACGTATGCAAGTTGTTGGATCAAATGCCATGAACCCGCAGTGTTTTTGTGTTCACTCTTAAACTCGCAACCGATGGGTTTTTATTCGCCATCGCAGTTAGTACAAGATGCTCGTCGACACGGCATCGAAATACGCGCAATCGATGTGCAATATAGCGATTGGGATGCACGTCTTGAAAATATCGAGCAAGCACAGCAACATGACGAGCACGGCCGCCACCGACAACCTGCCGTACGTCTGGGAATGTCATTGTTACGTGGTATGTCGCATGAGGCTGCCTTACGCATTAGTGCGGCGCGCGCGCAGAAAATGTTTAGTGATGTCAGCGATCTAGCACGTCGCGCAGAGTTAAAGCGTCAAGATGTCGAAGCTTTAGCCGCTGGCAACGCCCTAGTCTCGCTAGCAGGACATCGTCGCCAAGCGCTATGGCAAGCTGTTGCATCCATTCCAGACAAAGATCTCTTGCACCCAACGACACTAGAAGAACGCACACCACAACTGCATGCACCAAGTGAAGCGCAAGAAATCGTGGGGGATTATCATAGCCAAGGTTTGACCTTGGGTAGGCATCCGATCGCCTTACTACGTTCACGCCTACTCAAACAGCGCTTCTTGCCGGCCGATGTTCTGCATACTTTTCAAAACAAACAATTCGCACGTGGTTGCGGTATTGTTACTGTGCGTCAGCGACCAGGTACAGCGAAAGGTGTTTTGTTCGTGACGATAGAAGATGAAACAGGGCCAGTCAACGTCATCGTATGGCCTGATTTAGTAGAGAAACAAAGACGCGAAGTGCTGAATGCAAGATTGCTGGGTGTGTATGGCATCTGGCAAACCGATGGTCGAGTGCATCACCTGATTGCCAAACGTTTGGTCGATTTAACCCATCTACTGGGTGAATTGGAGAGTGGTAGCCGGAACTTTTGTTGATTTAAAATGCCACGCTAAGCACTAATGCCGTTCAGTTAAGCGCATAAGTTCAAGGACTGTCGTTCCCGCGCAGGCGTGAACCTAGTGGCGTAAATGCCTAAAGACACTAGATCCCTGCCTTCGCAGGGATGACATGACGAATTATTGAGCTCAACTGAACGGCATTAACGCTAAACACAGCATTTATTCGCCTCGTAACACCATTGCTTTAATCTTTTCTGCCTTTTCAAAATGATCTAGACGATGTGTTTTTATCCACCACGTTGCCATCTCCATCAGCAGCTCAGGGTCATCATTTTTATTCGCAAAAAAAGCGTAAAAAGAGAGGCCGACTGTTTTACCTTTCTTTTCGATTTTGTCATTACAAACCGCAATTATCTTTTCTTGTAGACTCACTCTGAGTGCGCTTGTATTCGTATTTTGCATTATTGTTTAATGACCCTCAGCTGTATTGTTAGAAGCGTTAAAAAAATTGGAATTCATATTGGGTTCAATGCACATCCAAACTCAAGAGTACTTCGACCCACTAAAGCGCCAGACAAAATACAAGAAGGACGCCATTGGAAACCCAAGACATGTCGGCACAAAAATCAAATAGGCAAGGATGATGGCGACTGACCCTCGCCATTCTGAATTTGAGATGTATGCCAAGAGATACATGACGCAGAACGGTAATGCCGCTAGCATTAACATGCCTATGTCGAAGAGTCGAATCTGGCGAAGCAGCTTCATTGAAAGATGTTCCTCAAGTTAAAAGAACATCTTCTATAAAGGCTTCACCATATGCACGTGATCAATTCCTGCTTCAAGAAAAATATCACCTTCACGCACGAAACCCTCGCGTAAGTAGAAGCTTTCTGCGGTCGTCTGCGCATTAAGTTGCACACCTTGATGCCCGCGCAATTTTGCTTGTTCCATCAAGGCACGTAAGATCGCCGCACCCACGCCACAGTTGCGTGCACGATTCAAGACTGCCATGCGCCCCATATGCCCATCAGGCAGTAAACGCCCTGTACCAATGGGTTTATCTTCTTCATCATAAGCAACCGCATGTAAGCATTGAGCATCCATGATGTCCCATTCAAGTTCGGCTGGAATTTTTTGTTCGACGACGAAGACTTCGGTGCGGATAGCTTGAGCGTCCTGTTGCAGATCGCCCCACTCGCCTAATTGAATTCGAAAATGTGGTGCTGAGGAATGTTTACTTCGACTAGAGTTAGATGACATAGCGGATAAATATCAAAACAAAAGAAACTATTTGTTGGCTTTCTCAGCCATCTTATTGACTAACATTGTACGGATATGTGGCGCAGTTTTATAGGGATCACCGGGATTTTGTTGTTTCAAGATGTCATCCATGCGGTCTTTCACTAAACCTAGCGCACCAGGATGGGAATAAATGTAGAACTGATCGTTCGCTATCGCATCGAAAGTGAGATTGGCAATATCACGTGCAGACACCTTACTTGAAACAATTGCGCGTTCGATCATGAATTGTGCGGCCTTTTGACTCGCCGTTAGCTCGCCTTGCGGTAGGTTCGCTGGTCGATTCCGCACCGACTGACTAATCCCTGTTGGTACGAAGTAAGGACAGATCACCGAACAATTGATCGGTGCATCTACTAGACGTAAGTCTTGATACAAACATTCTGTGAGTGCCACGATAGCATGCTTGGTGGTGTCATAAACACTGGAAAGTGGCGTCGTTAAAAAGCCTGCCATCGATGCAGTATTAACGATATGCCCTTCAAAAGTAGGATCTATCTTTGCGCATTCAAACATTAAGTTCGTGAAAATACGAACGCCATGGATCACGCCCCACATATTGACACCTACTACCCACTCCCAATCTTCATGAGAGTGCTCCCAAATTAAACCTGAGCTGCAGACACCTGCGTTGTTGAACACGAGATGTACCGCACCAAAGCGAGCCATTGCCGCATCGGCTAAGGCTTGTACCTGTTCCTTTTTGCTGACATCACATTGAACCGCCAACACTTCAACGCCTTGATCCTCAAGATCCTCGCGAATGAAATAGAGAGAATTCTCCTGGACGTCGGCAAGTACGACCTTCATTTTCAGCTTTGCGGCTTTGAGCGCAAATTCACGGCCAAAGCCACTCCCTGCACCAGTAATGACTGCTACCCTGCCTTCAAATGTTTTCACGTCCGCTCTCCTTATGAGTGGATTCGAATTACGCTCTCCTTATCAAACCTTACCATTCATGACCAATCTAATGGTGTAGCAAGAGCATTACATCAAGCGAGAAACTATTGAGTTGCAAAAGCCTATTTACTTTGGTTTATTTTTGTTGAATTTAAT
>CALKVB010000056.1 GCA_937996605.1 uncultured Oxalobacteraceae bacterium
CAGTTATTAATGAAGGCAGGTGGTGGTGGAGAACCAGCAGACAGTGTTAGCACTTCGTAGCCTGTTTCTGTCACCAGTACGGTATGTTCCCACTGCGCTGACAGGCTGCGATCTTTCGTTTTAATGGTCCATCCATCAGGCATCTCTTTGATTTCGCGGCGGCCGGCATTGATCATCGGTTCAATCGTGAAAATCATTCCTGGCTTTAATTCATCTAAAGTTCCTGGGCGGCCGTAGTGCAAAATTTGCGGCTCTTCATGGAACACTTTGCCGATACCATGTCCGCAGAATTCGCGCACAACGCTATAGCCCGCTTTTTCTGCGTGCTGCTGAATCGCATGACCAATATCTCCAAGGCGATTGCCAGGCTTTACTTGGGCGATGCCTAACCACATGCATTCGTAGGTGATGTCGCTAAGACGCTTAACGAAAGGCTTGACGTCGCCGATCAAGAACATGCGGCTGTTATCGCCGTGGTATCCATCTTTGATTACGGTGATGTCAAGATTGACCACGTCGCCATCCTTGAGTACTTTGTCCCCAGGAATGCCGTGGCAAATAACATCATTGACCGATGTGCAAATCGCTTTTGGGTAAGGCGTGTAGCCAGGAGGGCAGTAGTTTAAAGGCGCAGGAATCGACCCTTGTACGTTTACCATGTACTCATGGCACAATCGATCGAGTTCGCCTGTCGTTACGCCAGCTTTGACGAAAGGTGTGATGTAGTCGAGAACTTCAGAGCCGAGACGGCCTGCGACGCGCATGCCTTCAATGTCGGCTGCAGATTTTATTGAGATATTTGCCATGCTTTGTAATGAGTAAGATAGATTAGCGGTACATTATAGACGAGTGATCGCTTTCTCGGTGGAAAGGCATACTCTTGAGACTTCGAAATCTTTGATTTTTATCCTGGAATTTACTTGTGAAAGATGTGCCCTTGATAAGGCTTGCTCATATTGGCTGTTTTGTAGTAGAATCGATGGTTAGCTTGAATAAAAATTTCCTGCTAAATCAATCGAGTAGTTTTTAAAAACGAATCTGGTCGAAAAGGGTGTCCTTCAATTAATGTTGGATCACTGACGAGATTCAAGACCTAACCCTGGAGTTATTATGTCTGTAACAATGCGTGAAATGCTTGAAGCTGGTGTTCATTTTGGTCACCAAACCCGTTTTTGGAATCCAAAAATGGCACCGTACATCTTCGGTCATCGCAACAAGATTCATATCATGAACTTGGAAAAAACATTGGCGATGTATCAAGAAGCGATGAAATTCATTCGCCAATTGTCCGCTAATCGTGGCACCATTTTGATGGTTGGTACTAAACGTCAAGCACGCGATTTGATCGCTGCAGAAGCGAATCGTGCTGGTATGCCTTTCGTTGATCAACGTTGGTTGGGTGGTATGTTGACTAACTTCAAAACAGTTAAAACATCGATCAAGCGTTTGAAAGATATGGAAGTTGCTATCGAAGACGGTTCCGTAGAAAAATTGTCTAAAAAAGAAGGTTTGATGTTCCAACGCGAGATGGTTAAGTTGCAAAAATCCATCGGCGGCATCAAAGATATGCCAGGTGTTCCTGATGCTATTTTCGTGGTTGACGTTGGTTACCACAAAGGCGCGATCACTGAAGCGGCAAAATTGGGTATTCCAGTAATCGGCGTGGTTGATACAAACCACTCTCCAGAAGGCGTTACTTACATCATCCCAGGTAATGATGACTCTTCTAAAGCGATTGCTTTGTATGCTCGCGGTGTTGCTGATGCGATCTTGGAAGGCCGTGCAAATGCAGTAAATGAAGTGCTTGAAGCTGTTAAGCCAAGCGATGAGTTTGTTGAAGTAGAACAAGCTTAATTTCTAATCGAGGCTGTTATTCAGGCCTGCTGATAGAAAATAAAAGGGGCAAACAATCGTTAGCCCCTTTTTTTAAGTAAAACGAAAAACGACATATGTGAGCGACAGCGCTGTTGTTGAAGCCCGCTACATATACACAATATTGAACAAATTGTGCATCAAAGCGATGCAATGAATTAGGAGAAAGACATGGCGGCAATTACAGCAGCGATGGTAGGCGAATTACGTGCTAAGACAGATGCTCCAATGATGGAGTGCAAAAAAGCATTGACTGAAGCTGAAGGCAATATGGAGCGTGCTGAAGAAATCTTGCGCGTAAAATTGGGTAGCAAAGCTTCTAAAGCGGCTTCTCGCGTAACAGCAGAAGGTGTTGTTGCTTCTTACATCGACGGTGGTGTAGGTTCTTTGGTTGAAGTTAACTGCGAAACAGACTTCGTCACTAAAAACGACGACTTCATCGCTTTCGCAAATAAATTGGCGAAATTGGTGGCTGAAGCTAACCCAGCAGACGTAGCTGCATTGTCTGCATTGCCATTGGATGATGGTACAGTAGAAACAGTGCGTGCAGGCTTGATCGGTAAGATCGGTGAAAACATGTCTATCCGCCGCTTCCAACGTTTCGAAACTGCTGCAAAAGTCACTTCATACTTGCACGGCACACGTATTGGTGTTGTGGTTGAGTTCGACGCAGCCGATCACCAAGTTGGTAAAGACGTAGCGATGCACATTGCTGCGATGAAACCAGTTTCTTTGTCTGTAGACCAAGTTCCTGCTGATTTGATCGAAAAAGAGCGTTCAGTTGCTTCTCAAAAAGCGGCTGAATCTGGTAAGCCAGCAGACATCGTTACGAAGATGGTTGAAGGTTCTGTACAGAAGTTCTTGAAAGAAGTTTCTTTGTTGAATCAACCTTTCGTGAAAAACGACAAGCAAACAGTTGAGCAAATGTTGCAATCTGTTGGCGCATCTGTCAAAGCATTCACAATGTTCATCGTTGGTGAAGGCATTGAGAAGAAGCAAGACGATTTCGCTGCAGAAGTGGCAGCGCAAGTTGCTGCTGCTAAACAAGCTTAAGCAAATATGAAAAACGGGCCGAAAGGCCCGTTTTTTTAAGTGCCGCTTCAGTTGAGGTAGGCATTGAAGTGAGAAATGAAAATAGCGGTTTGCAAGTATTGTGAAGTGATGTATGTTGGCGTCACATGTTTGCAATTGCAAAACTGGTAAGTGATTATCGCAAACGTTTTATACGGCGCATTGTTCAAAGACGATCGCCAAGAATTTTTGCAATAATGTCTTTCCAACTTCTAAGGAGCCCAGATCGTGACTAAACCAGCCTATAAGCGCGTGCTTTTAAAACTCTCTGGTGAGGCTTTAATGGGGGATGATGCCTATGGCATCAACCGT
>CALKVB010000057.1 GCA_937996605.1 uncultured Oxalobacteraceae bacterium
GTCAAAAACACGACTGCATTACCGATCAAATAATCCTCGCTGCAATCAAAAAAAATGCGTGAACTCTATGAGTTTCACGCATTTTTTGTACTTGCACTGTTTGTAAAGTATCAAAGCAGAACCAATTCAAATTGGTTCTGCTTGAGAAGATTACTGCTTAAACAAGATCCAGTAACGTGCCAAATCGCCAGAGCCATCGGTGCCAGTCACGGTCTTCAGAACTTCTTCACCCTTCGCACGATTACCCGCAGCCAAGTATGCCATGCCCAAATGCAGCTTCGCTTCCTCCGGTGCTTTTAAACCACCCTTAGCAATACCGGCTTCAATCAATGCAATACCGCGTTCGACTTGGCCATGGATCACAAAGTTGTAGCCCATATTGACCATACCCAAACCATTTTTACCGGCACGCGCTGCCGTTTCGCCGGCATCTAATGACTTGGCATCATCTGCAGCTTGCTTAGTCGCTTTGTCTAACAATGGTTTGTGTTTAGCAGCATTCTTACCCTTACCCAATATGCCATTCTTAAAGCCTATCTCCAAAGCCTCTTTCGCTTCCAAAGGCAAACCAGCTAACAAAGCGATTTCAGCCATTTCCATGAATTGTGTATCGTCTTCTAAATTACCTGTTTTCAGTAACAAACGATACCAATCTAAACGCAAACGATCAGAGAAGCCTTTATTGTTTGGTAAGCGATACAATAAATCTGCCCAATATTCACGGCTTGGGTGGTAGGTCACCAACAGTTCAAGAGCCGCCGTCACCCCATCATTATTTTTAGTCTTTACATAGCCGCCATGCAACAGACGCAAACGATCAACACTTGGTACGCGTTTAGCAGCGATATCTCCATCAATTTGTTTTTTTACTTCGACGATGGTGTTCGTGAAATCATCTTGTAAATAGTAATTACGAACCAACAGGTCTTGCATCAAGGTATTGTCTTTATCCTGTGCCAAGGCTTTTAAAGTCCAAACTTGTGACTCGGCATACTTCTTTTCATTGAAGAAAGTACCCGCCATCGCTTCTGTGTATTTCGTTTTCTCAGCTGGGCTCAAGAATTCACTATTGATCATTTCTTCGAAACACTTAGCCAGCAAATTATTATCACCAGTACTTGATGCAACTACCGCTTTAGTACGGCTGATGAAGAATTTTTCATACGGCGTTTTGTTTTCAAAAGCATTCAATGCCTCAATTTTTACCATTGCCTCAGCATACTGCTTATTGCCAATCAAAGTCTGAATCTCAGTATATGGCTTGGACCATTCCTGACGAATCACTTCTTGCTTCGCTGGTTCTTTTTTATCCTGAGCATAGGCTGTAGAAAGTGAAGCAACGGAAGCGGAGCCAATTGCTAACAAAAGCGCCGCCAGGGCGATAGGAGATTTTTTCATGGCAGTAATGTGTAGTTAAACTTAATTTTAAATGGAACCCATGTCGATGATCTTAACAACATTGTCAGGTCATATGCCAACATCAGCGCAGGTACCTGATCGCTCCATTATAACGTGTTTATACCCGCTACCCATAGCTAACGTTGCACTGAGAATTTGGAGGACAAGGGCGATAAATAGATTTGCATTTATCGCTTCGACAACAGAAAGCAGGGGTCATTCGTGCAGAAGCCCCATTCTGCGAGTAAACTAGTGTCAATTCCAATCAAATAGAAGCATTGTGCAGCATCCTTCTCCTACCACCTTATTTTCAGATTGTTGTAATGAATGTTTCGTTTTACTTGACGACGCTCAAGCTACGACCAAGTCTTCACGCCTCTACACTCAATTAATCGAAGAGCTCGAATGCCATTCCAAAGATGAATGGGATACAACTTGGCAGGCAACTGAGACGGCTCTGCAACAGGGCTATTATGCGATCGCCTTACTGCAATATGAAACAGGTGTACAGATCCAAGACATCCAAGCATTCTCACCAAAAAAACAAAAACCTTCTCGAATACTCTTTTTCAAAAAGTGCGATTACTTAAATACGGAAGAAGTACAACATTGGCTCAAACACGCGGCGCAGAACTCGGTTGCTGGCACACGTTCGCTTCATGCCAGTGTCGACCAAGCTCAATTCGTTGATGCAATTCAAAAAATCCGAGAATACATTTCAGCTGGCGATACCTACCAAGTCAACTATACCTATCGTCTGCACTTTGAAACCTATGGCAGCCCTACGGCACTCTATGCGGCAATCAGAAACCGACAACCCGTCCCTTACGGCGCACTGATTCAATTGTCGAATGGCGAAGCGATACTTTCTTTTTCGCCCGAACTTTTTGTTAAGCACCAGCAAGGGACGCTACTAGCACGGCCAATGAAAGGAACAGCCGCAGCCTCAGGCAATGCTGCTGAAGATGCACAAAGAGCACACCGATTAAGTCAAGATTCAAAAAATCGTGCAGAAAATTTGATGATCGTTGATCTTTTACGCAATGATCTTGGACGCATTGCTGAAGTTGGATCCGTCAAAGTGCCGAGACTGTTCGAAGTCAATCGCTTCAGTAGTGTATTACAGATGACATCGACGATAGAGGCAAAAGTTCGAGCAGAGCTTAATTTAGCTAGCATCATGCGTTCGCTGTTTCCCTGTGGCTCAATCACCGGCGCGCCAAAGAAGCGAACCATGGAAATCATCGAAGAAATCGAAACTGAAAATCGAGGCATTTATACCGGCGCGATTGGCTGGTTCGATCCACCAGAAAACAATCGTGTCATCCCTGATTTCTGCCTTTCGGTGCCCATCCGCACACTCGAATTGGATGCCCCAAAGGTGAATGGTGAGAGGCATGGTCGCATGGGCGTCGGCGCAGGTATCGTGCACGACAGCGAAGCGAGCGATGAATTTGCCGAATGCCAGCTAAAAGCGCGCTTTTTAACCGGGCTGAAACCCAGTTTTTTTCTGTTTGAAACCATGCGTGCACGGCGTCAAGAAGGATGCCATGATTTCGAACTACACCTCGCACGCTTACAAAAATCGGCGAGTTATTTTGGCTTTATTTTCCATCATCAGAAAATCAAAGATGCAGTATTTGAGCACTGCTCACAATTTCCTGACGAACAATTTTATCGATGCAAGTTGAGCTTGCATTACGATGGCGCTATCGAGATTCAATCCGCGCTGCTGCCCCCACTAAAACTAAGTGATGGTTTTGTTGGTTTCATTTTCGATCAAGAGCAGTGTTCCATTCCATCGCTTTTCTTGGAGCACAAAAGTAGCGTTCGTGAACAATATGACGCAGCGTGGCAAAAAGCCGAAAGGAGTGGCGCGTTCGATGCGATTTTCGTCAATCAAGCTGGTAATATTACAGAAGGTGGGCGCAGTTCCGTATTTGTAAAACTTGACGGACATTGGTTTACGCCACCGATCAGCGATGGCGTCTTACCGGGAATCATGCGCCAAAATTTACTCAAGGATCTAACTTGGCAAGCTCAAGAACGCTCAATTAGCGTCGCGGAATTTTTGAGAGCTGAAGACATTGTTTTGACAAATTCACTAAGAGGCGTGATGCGCGCACGCAGAGTTTAGGCGGCTGTCGCGCTACAAACTGGGCAGTGTAAGTTCTTCGCGACGCGAATTTGCGACCACTCCATACGTTTAACGTCCAGCATTTGTAATTTGCCATTAAGTGAGTCGCCAAGCCCCATCAATAATTTCAATCCTTCAGCCGCTTGCATAGTACCGATGATTCCAACCAGTGGAGCTAGTACCCCCATCGTAGCGCACTGTACTTCTTCAAAATTTTGTTCAGGTGTGAACAAACAAGCATAGCAAGCGGCATCTGGCCGGCGTAGGTCAAAAACACTAATTTGACCATCGAACCCTATCGCTGCTCCAGAAACTAAGGGAACGTGATGCTGCACACAAGCGGCGTTAATGGCGTGTCGTGTTTTGAAATTATCAGTGCAGTCAAACACCACATCAGCTTGTCGAACCAGCTCGAACAAGCGCTCCACTTGCATTCGCTCTTGCAAAACATGCACACTCACCTCTGGATTTAATTCTTGCAACGCGATATGAGCAGAGCTAGCTTTATTCATTCCCACACGCTCAGTGGTATGCACAATTTGCCTTTGCAGATTCGTCAAATCCACCGCATCATTGTCAACAACGGTAATTTGACCGACACCAGAACTCGCTAGATACATTAATACCGGAGAACCTAAACCGCCAGCCCCAATTACTAAGACCTTCGCATCTAACAATGCTTGTTGGCCTTCAATGCCAATTGCATCGAGCAAGATATGTCGAGAGTAACGCAACAGCTGATTGTCATTCATAATTTATGCACATGGATAAATCCACGTTTGCTCATATTATTGTTTTTTCTTTTGTTCAGTTTTAGACTTTTTGGGTGAGGGTGATGGCTTCGCTTGCGGCTCATCTGTTTTGACCTCAGGCGCTAACGCCAATTTCACTGGCAAACCCTTCAAATGATTTAGCGAGATCGGAAGAGCGTCGTGTAGGGAAAGAGTGTCTTCGCCTGTGTAGAT
>CALKVB010000058.1 GCA_937996605.1 uncultured Oxalobacteraceae bacterium
GACTGATACAACGGCCCCAATCGAACAGCGTAGTCAGCCACTCCGCCTGGTGCGTTTAGATCGATGGTTTCGAACGGCCCCATAAATGCCCAGCGCCACCCCAACCCATCCCTGACCGTCTTGTCGATATCCTCACTGCTTGCCACCCCATCCTGCACGAGACTCCAGGCTTCGCGAAGTAACACACCTTGAAGGCGATTCAGAACAAAACCTTCGACTTCTTTATTCACGAGAACAACGGACTGGCCTACAGCCTCAATGAATTCTTTTGCGAAATCCAATGATGCTTTGGAGGTTGCAGGTGAAGGCACAAGCTCAACGACCGGAACCAAGTGCGGCGGGTTCACCGGATGAACGACTAACACCTGCGGTGCGATTGGCATGCCATCAGTGAAACGTGAGGCGCCGATCCCCGAAGTCGAACTACCAATGACTGCATCAGGAGCCACGACACTTTGCAACTGGCTCATCACATCACGTTTAATTTCAACGCGCTCAAGTACCGACTCTTGTACGTAAATCGCACCTTGCACGGCATGAGCAAGTGAAGGCGAAACACTAAGGCGCTTGAGCACAGACGCTGGATCTTCAATGAGATCGTATTGCTCCATCTCAACGAGCTGCGCTTCGATGAATGACATTACCCCTGCAGCGATTTTTCCATTCGAATCAAAAATTCGAACCTCTAGGCCGGCCCGAGCAAAAACGATGGCCCAACCCGCGCCGACGAGGCCGGCGCCAACGACAGCAACATGTCTGCCGTTGGCGACTTCAGATGCACGCTTATTCATTGCATCCTCGCATTTTCTGCCGCGACTTTATGTCCAATGCAAAAATGGTGATCAATACCGACAGAATGCATGCCATTTAAAGTCGAAAGACATGGCACCGAGAAAGAAAAACTGAATGAAAATGAAAAGCTGTGCATGATTTCTCCTAGGCCTCGTGGTTACTCTGCTACAGCTACACCAGCGTAAGGCACGTCACGGTGGCCATATCGACGGACACGAATATTGGCTTGCTCGCCGTGAGCAATCATTCCTTCGATCGCACAAAGGCGTGAGCAATAGGAACCAATCAACGCACTTGCCTCATCCGTTGTAACGCGTTGGTAGGTGCAGGTCTTGATAAACTTGCCAACCCAAAGGCCACCGGTGTAGCGAGCTGCCTTGCCCGTGGGCAAGGTGTGGTTCGTACCAATCACCTTGTCGCCATATGCAACGTTGGTACGTGCCCCGAGGAACAGAGCACCGTAGTTACGCATGTTCTTCAGGAAATAGTCGGGATCACGGGTCATCACTTGAACGTGTTCCGATGCGATCTGGTCTGCAACCTGAACCATTTCATCGATCGTGTCGCAAACAATAACTTCGCCGTAATCACGCCAAGACACACCCGCAGTATTGGCCGTTGGCAGGATCTTGAGCAGGCGCTCAACTTCCTTGATCGTATCTTCCGCAAGCTTCCTGGAATTGGTCAGCAGGACAGCAGGCGTATTGAATCCGTGCTCTGCCTGACCCAGCAGATCGGTTGCACACAACTCTGCATCAACGCTGTCATCAGCAATAACCAAGGTTTCAGACGGTCCAGCAATCAGGTCAATGCCGATTCGGCCGAACAGTTGACGCTTTGCTTCAGCCACGAAGGCATTACCCGGTCCGACGACCATGGAAACCGGCTCGATAGTTTGCGTGCCAAGTGCCATGGCTGCAATTGCCTGCACACCACCGAAGGTATAAATCTCATCAGCGCCGCCAAGATGCATTGCTGCCACAACCGCTGGATTAGGCCTGCCCTGAACCGGGGGGGAGGCCGTAATGATACGCGGCACACCGGCCACCTTTGCAGTTACAACCCCCATGTGAGCTGACGCGACCAGCGGAAACTTCCCGCCCGGTACGTAGCAAGCAACACTGGCAACCGGCATATTCGAGTGCCCGAGAACAACACCGGGAAGCGTCTCAATTTCGATATCGTGCATTGAGTCACGCTGAGCTTGTGCAAAACGGCGCACTTGAGCCTGTGCAAATTCGATATCCGAACGCTGGCCAGCAGACAGCGAGTTAACGCATGCAGCGATTTCGTCCTGCGTAAGACGGAAGCTCGCAGGCTCCCAATTGTCAAACTTCTTGGAAAGCTCTGCTACAGCGGCATCGCCGCGAGCTTGAACGTCTGCAAGAATTCCGGTGACGGTTTCCCGGACCTTGCTTTCGTCGTCTGTCTTCAGTTCGTCGCTACGGCCATGCTTGAGATAAGTAATCACTTGTCTTCTCCTAACGAAGGTGGCGGTTGTACCTGGCTCAGGGTTACCAGTGCAAAGCGCCTATGGTTGATAAAGGGATGCAACAGGATTCAATGTAGCGCAAACATAAGTGCAATACAAGTGCAAATTGCACATATATTTGCGCCGTAATTTTGGTTTTGAGCAATGGCGGAATGAAAAGACCAGATCTGGTGTTTTTAGTTTTTGTGCAAAAACACCAAGAGAATTGTCTAATGCCTCGCTCACCCCAACAATCAAGGGAACATGTACGCCTACGGATCGAGAGGACTTCCACCTCCAAGTGAGTGCGTCCTGGCGGGGGCAGGAAAAAAAATGCCCGCACTAAGGCGGGCAAAACCAACCCTTTTAAGGGGAGGGAGACGTATGGATGAGTGGATGTATCAAGCTACCGAAGCCACCGCCCACTTGGATAGTCAGGAAGCGCTGCAGATATTGAATAACAATAATCACTCAGAATATTTTTGCCTCTAGTTGGACATAACAACCGGGACCGTCATTGTTTTCAGGATGTGTCTAGTTCCAGCTCCCTGGGTGAAAAACGGGAATCCAATATGCCCATGCCCACCCATAACCAGCAAATCTGACTCGCAATCAGACACCCTGTTCAACAAGGCATCCATAGTTCCGATGTCAACAATTTGAAGGGTATCAGTCGTCGATTTAACGCCGTGCAGGGAAAGATGCTCAGCAATGGCTGAGCACGAACTATTTGCCTCATCAATTCGTGTATCCAAGGAAACAATAACCGCCTCATCAGAGTTTTGCAGCAGCGGTAGTGCATCTCGAATTGCATGCACCGCTTCCCTTGAGTTGTTCCAGGCAATCAATGGGCGCTTGAAAGCAGAAGTGAATTCGCCGACATAGGGAATAACAAGTGCGGGCGTTCCAGAATTGATGACAACCTGCTCAATCAACTCACTTGGCACATAGTCATCAGAACGATGGTTGCTCTGCCCAAGGATGACGAGATCAGCATATCGCGCAAACTCTGTGACCCCCGTAACAATGGCTGCATCACTTCCCCGATTGAGATCGCTCCACTCAGCACGGACTCGCCCAGCAATCGCTTCGTTAAACATCACGCGGCAGCTATTTTCTGCTGAAACGTATTCGGCATTCGGCCATTTCGAGACCAAACCACTGCTTTCAGGCTTTCCCTTCTGTGCAAAGAGACCGACCAGTCTGGCGTTGTGCCGTTGGGCCAACTCAATTGCAATATCCAGGCGCACTTTCGAACGCTCACTCTGATCCAAATGGACCAGTAGATCCTTTATCGCCATTTCTACTCTCCGTTTGTTTTGTGTATTGATTCAGGTTGATTTAGCAGGTAGCCGATGAATAAGTTCGCCCATCACACCTCGTCTAAACAACAGCACACAAACAATGAAGATCAATCCCGTTACCGTTGTAACTGACTCACCCAGGACATTGAACATATCAATCCCTGTCGCATTGGCTAGAACAGTACCGATGTCTCCGAGCTTGTTCTCAAGGGCAATAATGATTACCGCACCAACGAACGGGCCAATGAATGTACCCAACCCACCAACGAGTGTCATCAAAATCACCAAGCCAGACATGGACCAGTGCACGTCGGTAAGCGTTTCGAACCCCATCACCAGAACTTTCAAGGCACCAGCAAGGCCGGTCAGGGCTGCCGACAATACAAACGCAGTAAGCTTGAATCGCTGCGTGTCATATCCGAGAGATGTTGCCCGGGACTCTGATTCTTTGATGGCACGAAGGACCTGACCAAACGGAGAATGCACAATTCGAACGATGAACCAAAATGCCAATGCGATTACGGCCAGCACAAAGAAATAGATCACACGATCACTTTCCAGACTGAACAACCCGAACAAATTGCCTCGCGGAATTCCTTGCAAACCGTCCTCGCCGCCAGTCCATGGCGATTGAAGCAGATAGAAGAAAACCAATTGAGAGGTTGCGAGAGTGATCATCGAAAAATAAACGCCTTCGCGCTTAATAGCGACCATCCCCATGCAGAGTCCGACAAGGGCGGCAAATAGCGTTCCAGCAATGATCCCAATCTCCGGGCTGAACCCATAGGCTTTAATGAAGTGGCCACAGACATAGCCAGCACCGCCAAAGAAGGCAGCATGGCCAAATGAAACCAAGCCAGAGAAGCCAATCAGAAGGTTAAAGGCACAGGCAAACAACCCAAAGCAAAGCAGCTTTAAAATGAACACGGGATATATGCCCGCAAATGGCGCTGCGCACAGGCCAATTGCAAGCAGGCCGTATAGAATTTTATTGTTTCTCATTGGACGAATTTCCTCAGCGAACTTTGCCAAACAGGCCGGCCGGCCGGATCATCAGAACAACTACCATGATTACAAACACAGTTGTAGTAGATGCTTCTGGATAAATGACTTTGGTTATGCCCTCAATGACACCCAGCGCTAAACCTGTCACGACCGATCCAAAAATCGACCCCATCCCACCAATTACAACTACAGCGAACACCACCATGATGAGGTTCTGCCCCATTAGCGGCGAGACCTGCATAACCGGAGCAGCTAGGACCCCGGCAAATCCTGCGAGCGCAACTCCAAAACCATAAGTTAGAGTCACCATTAACGGCACATTCACTCCAAAAGCTTCAACCAACCTAGGATTTTCGGTACCTGCACGCAAATAGGCGCCGATCTTGGTTCTCTCAATTACGAACCAAGTCCCCACACAAGTAAGTAACGAAACAACAACCACAAATGCGCGGTAAATCGGAAGGGTCATGAAACCAACATCGATCCCGCCGAGCAGTTGATCTGGAGCAGAATATGGCAAGCCAGAGCCACCAAATTTGGACCGGAAGGCCCCCTCGATGAAGAGGGTTATCCCCAAAGTCAGCAAGAGTCCATAGATATGGTCCAGCTTGTAAATCCACTGCAATAGTGTTCGCTCGATGAGGATTCCGATTGCACCGACCGTAAGTGGTGAAAGAACGAGCATCCACCAATAATTCAGCCCAAGCGACTCAAGCCCCAACCAAGCAAGCATTGCTCCCAGCATAAACAGGGCACCATGTGCAAAGTTGATGACATTTAGCAAGCCGAAGATCACGGCTAGGCCAAGGCTCAAAACTGCATAAAATGAGCCGTTAACGAGCCCCAGTAGGAGCTGGCTAAATAGCGCTTGCAAAGATATACCTAGAATTTCCATGGTAATTTTTTTCGCATTACCAGCGAGCAACTACCCCTCCCACAGGAGGTGGTAGCGCATCACCCGACTGGTTATTGTTGGCCTTACGGCAGAGCCTTACGGCAGACGTTGAAGGTTCAATTCTTCAGCAGCGAACATTTGGACTCCGATACTGGCAGGAATGCCTCCTCACCAGAAACGGTGTCCACAACCTTCATCAGATCCCAGGGGCCCTTGGACTCTTCTGGACTCTTCGCCTGCATCAGGTACATGTCATGAACGTAACGACCATCTTTCCGAATCACCCCTTTTCCATAAAAATCGCTAATCGGGGTCTTCTTCAAGTAGGCCATAACCTTGTCAGCATCATCAGTCCCAGTGGCTTTGACGGCATTCAGATAATTTGCAGTCGCCGAATAGTCGGCAGCTTGCAAGGCGGTCGGCATTTTCTTGGTGCGATCGAAGAAGCGTTTCGCAAATTTCCTGGTTTCATCGTTCTGATCCCAGTAAAAGCTGTCCGCAAACAGAAGACCACCAGCATTTTTGAGACCTAAACTATAGACATCAGTCATCTGAACGAGCAGACCGACCACCTTCATAGACTTGTCGATACCAAACTCACGCGCAGATTTGACCGCATTCGAGAAGTCAGCACCTGCATTTGCCAAGCCCAATACTTGCGCTTTCGAACCCTGGGCCTGGATCAGAAACGAAGAGAAATCTGAAGTATTCAAGGGATGACGGACCGCGCCGAGGACAGTGCCTCCCTTAGCCTTAACGACAGCGCTGGAATCTGCCTCGAGGGAGTGTCCGAAGACATAATCCGCCGTCAGGAAAAACCAGCTCTTCCCATCGCGTTTTAGAATGGCTGAGCCAGTTACCTTTGATAGGGCAACCGTGTCATGGGCATAGTGAATCGTGTAAGGAG
>CALKVB010000059.1 GCA_937996605.1 uncultured Oxalobacteraceae bacterium
GGCCAGAAGTTGCTGAGAAAAGCACGAAAGGCAGAATGAACAATCCCGGTATTAGGTTATTCAACAAGCCAACGTTCATATCTGTCCAGGATAAGGCATCGTAAGTGAGAATGGTTAAGAGCGCCGTCTTAAACACATTGTCATTGAATGCACCAAAAAACTGAGTCCAGAAAAATGGCGCGAAACGACGTTCTTTTAAAAGAGAAAACTGGCTATGTTGGCTCATAAACACACTGAGTAAAGTGATAGGAAAAACAATTCTAGAGTAAAACACCCGCAGCAGGAGAATGCGCGGGTGTTTTTATCGACGAATCATTGAGAGAACAGTCTCTTCGGTGACGAGCTGTGGTTTTAGCACAGCACCCAATAAGGAGAAACTTATGGCTTCTCAACCCGTTTCAAATCAAGGTCATGAAAATCAAAACTAAAATCGGTTAGTGGAGAAATCGCCTTCATGGAAATCGCTACCGCTTTACCTTCGGTATCGAGCTGAAAGTTCACGAATGCGTCAGCATTAAAAGTACGATCATGCCATTTCACCACAAAGGCACTCCCTTTATAAAAGGATAGATCACCAATCAATGCAGGAGAACGTTTTGAGGCAAATTGCATCTGTCCATTTTTACCTATCGAAATGGACACTTCTCCAAACCAATTGTCCTGATAGGTACCTAAATAAGGTGTCGTGTTTAGTTTGATTTTGCCATTCGCCTTGGTCTGCTCGTCGATCGCCTTCCATATGTCGGCGACCAATTTATCTGCCTCACCATTGCGCTTCGCTTGACGATCCGCAAACTCTTTCACGCGATCAACTGCTGGCATACCAAAGTAGCTGTCTTTGATGGTGTTAGTGATGGCACTGAAAGCAGCGCCCTGCTCTTGGTTCGTCAACACAACAATACCCAACTTCAATTCAGGAATCAAAGTCACTTGCGTCACCATACCGAGCAAACCGCCAGTGTGAGAGACCTGCTTATACCCTTTTACATCATTAATTCCCCAACCAATGCCGTAGGCGTTGAAATGGGTGTTGTAGCTACCGCCGTTCGGTCCCATTTGAATAATTGTGTGAGGTGACCACATCTCGTGTTGCACTTGCTCGCTAAACAGACGCTTTTCCCCATAAGCACCTCTGTTCAATTGCATGCGCACCCATTTCGACATGTCATCAATATTGCTGTAGATACCGCCTGCCGCATTAATCACTTCATTGGGGCGAAAAGGTACCACTTGCAATTGGCCGTTGACTGCAACATGCGGTTCAACTTTATTGGCGCTATTCTTGAGGCGGGAAATCGATGCTGCGCTGGCGTTCATCTGCAAAGGCTGCATGATTTTTTGTTCGATAAATTCTTCCCAACTCAAGCCTGAAACACGTTTGATAACCTCGCCAGCGACAATATACAGGTTATTGTCGTAATCAAATTGGGAACGGAAGCTCGAAGTTTGTTTCAAGTACCGTAGATTATGAATTACATCTTTAATCGTAAAGTCGCTACCGTCAGGGAAGAACATCAAATCGCCGGCACCTAATCCCATTCCACTACGATGTGTCATTAAGTCCAAGACAGTGAACTCTTCAGTGACGTAAGGGTTGTATAACTTAAACTCGGGAATGATGTTATTGACTTTATCGTTCCAATTAAGTTTTTTCTCATCAACCAAAATTGCCAACGCAGCAGCAGTGAAGGCTTTCGAATTCGAGGCAATACCGACTAAAGTGCTAGTCTCCATCGGCAACTTAGACTTAATATCACGAACGCCGTACCCTTTTGCGTGAATCACTTTATCGTCTTTAATTACCGCTACTGAGATACCAGGAACATTAAATGTTTTCATCGCATTTTCGACCACGCGATCGATTTGTTCTGAGGTAATCGAAGCGGCAGAAGCAACTTTAGTATCTGCCAATTGTGGTGTTGCGAAAGCTGCAGTCGATGGCAAAGCTAAACAACATCCGGCTAGAGCAGCAGTCGCTAACAAGCTCATCTTATTCATTTGAATCATGGTGTCTCCTTAGAATTAAATGCGATCTTGCATCAGCCAAGATCTACAATACCGCTACTAAACCATCGTTAGTCAAACGCAATACACGATCACATCGCTTCGCCAATTCAGCGTCATGCGTCACAATCACAAATGCGGTGCCCAACGTTTTCGAAAGCTCTAATGTCAATGCAAAGACTTGATCAGCGATACCTCGATCAAGATTGCCAGTTGGCTCGTCTGCCAAGACACAAGCAGGTTCCGTAACCAAGGCACGCGCTAAGGCCACACGTTGGCGCTCGCCGCCAGACAACTCACCAGGTACATGGCTGACACGATGACCTAAGCCCACTTTTTCCAAAATAATGCGCGCTTTATCGTGTGCTTCAGATCGCTTCATACGACGAATCAACAAAGGCATTGCAACATTATCGAGCGCAGAAAACTCTGGCAGCAAATGGTGGAATTGATAGACAAAGCCCAACGACTGATTACGTAAATCACCGCGAGCGGTCTCACTCA
>CALKVB010000060.1 GCA_937996605.1 uncultured Oxalobacteraceae bacterium
CAGAAATTCGATTTTAGGGTTGCAATGCTAGGCGCAAAACGGAGCAATACACGTGTATTGCGAGTATTTGCAACGACGCATTGCGCCCTATAATCGAATTTTATCGAGCGTCGCGAATTGCGTTTGTGTATAGAGTGAGTATCTGATGCACTGCTTCATTCGCAGTGATATGAGACGTATCTAAGTAAAACGCGCCTGGTGCGGGTTTGAGAGGCGCTTCAGTGCGAGCCATGTCGCGAGCATCACGTTCTGCCAAATCTTTTACCAAGTCTTCCATATTAGCAGGAAAACCCTTTTCAATCAATTGCTTATAGCGACGATTTGCACGCGCTTCCACACTTGCTGTCAAAAATACCTTTTGAATAGCATCTGGGAAGATCACAGTTCCCATGTCGCGCCCGTCAGCGACTAGACCTGGGGCTTGTCGGAATGATACTTGCAGTTCCACCAAGGCCTTACGAACTAATGGCAATACTGCAATTTTTGATGCCGCCACACCAATTTCTTCTTGGCGCACCGCATCAGTAACATCATCGCCAGCGAGATAAACGTGGCCTTTTTCGAAGCGGCAAGGTAACACTCGTGCTAAATCAGCAATAGCTTGTTCTTGATCTAAGGCGATACCATGGCGAATTGCGGACAACGCAGTCAAACGATATAACGCACCAGAATCTAAGTAATGAAAGCCCAATTGCTTGGCAACACGATGCGCAACCGTGCCCTTGCCCGATGCGGTCGGGCCATCAATACTGATTACCGGAAAAAGAACTCTATCGTTGATGGAATCGCTCAAAATAAATCCTCGTGCTTAATCTTTACAAAGGCCTCGAAGAAGTCAGGGAATGTTTTTGCCACACATTTAGGATCATTGATTCGCATCGCTGCCCCTCTTCTCGCTACGCCATCCAAGGTGGCGAGTGAAAAACACATCGCCATCCTATGGTCATCATAGGTATCAATTGTAGCGGGAACCAGCGCAGTTGGTGGCGCGACTTTCATAAAATCTTGTCCTTCTTCAACAGTCGCGCCGACTTTTCTGAGCTCTGTTGCCATCGCTACAATGCGATCGGTCTCTTTCACACGCCAACTCTCGATATTACGCAAGGTGGTCGTCCCTTGCGCGTACAAAGCAGCAATCGCGATGGTCATCGCGGCATCTGGGATATGGTTAAAATCCATATCGATTGCTTTTAAAGCACCCGTCGTTTCAGCTTCGATCCAGTTGTCACCCATGGTGATCTTCGCGCCCATTTTTTCAAGCGCTTCTGCAAAACGTACATCGCCTTGAATACTGCTTTTACCCACGCCTTCAACACGAATCGGACCACCTGCGATAGCACCTGCTGCCAAGAAGTAAGAAGCCGAAGAGGCATCGCCTTCAACATAGATTTCACCGGGCGACACATAATGCTGACCAGCTTTGATGGTAAATTTCTGCCAACCATCGCGTTCAACTTGCACGCCGAAACGCGCCATCAAGTTCAAAGTAATTTCGATATAGGGCTTCGAAATCAATTCACCAATCACCTCAATTACGACGTCAGCTTGCTGGGCAGCTAAAGGTGAAGCCATCAATAAGGCTGTTAAAAACTGGCTAGACACATTGCCCTTCACTTGCATTGTTTGGGCATGGATATGACCACGCTTGATATGCAAAGGCGGATAACCAGGATTTCCGGTGTAATCGATTTGTGCACCAACGGCATTTAAGGCATCGACCAAATCACCGATGGGACGCTCATGCATACGTGGCACGCCATGCACGGTGTAGTCACCACCCAACACAGCTAAGGCAGCAACTAATGGGCGGATCGCCGTTCCTGCATTACCCATAAATAAATCTGCTTGATGATGCGGAAAATGACCTGCAGCTCCAACTACCGTGTAATTTTGTGATTCCCCCTCTTGGGTCCAATGCACCCCCAAACTGTGCAGGGCATTTAACATCACCATGGTATCGTCCGAGGCCAACAAATCGTGGATCTGCGTCGTGCCCTTAGATAAAGCCGCTAATAGCAAGATACGATTAGAAATACTCTTAGACCCCGGCAAACGGACAGTGCCTTGCACCTTCATCACAGGATGTAAATCGAGGAAATGGGGATAGCTTTTTATCTGTTCTTTCATACCTAATCCGGTTTCTAATCTATTTGGTTTTAATCGTATTCACTTCACGCGTTCATTCGCAAGAAAAGACTGTGGGCTGTCATCACACTTTCTCAATCACCACCATCTTTACTCTGTGCCTCGGCTGCTTCGATCGCTGCAATCCAATTGATACGTGCTTGCTGTGCTCGACGATAAACATCCTCGAGCGCTGGGGCATCGCACTCCACAAGAGAGAGGCGCAATTTGGCTAATTGCTCTGTGTAGGAATCCAGCTCCTGCAGTACGGCGTCTCGATTCGCCAAACTAATATCGCGCCACATTTCCGGAGACGAACCAGCAATCCGAGTGAAATCACGAAAGCCACTCGCTGCATATTGAAACAAGCGGTCTGCATGAGGTTTTGCCGCGATATCCGCGACCAAAGTGTAAGCCAACAGATGTGGCAAATGACTCACAGAAGCAAATACTTGATCATGTTCCTGCGGACTCAAATGATGAATGATTGCTCCACACAGTTTCCATGCCTGTGCGACCGCTTCCACCGCTTCATTGCTGTTTTCAGCAGAGCGAGTAATAACGACTTTTTTTCCCACATAAAGATCGGCCAAGGCCGCATCAGGGCCATTTTTCTCCCGGCCTGCGATCGGGTGCGCGGGTACGAATTGGGCAAACTTTTCATGCAAAGACTCTCGTGCAGCAGCAACCACATCAGCTTTTGTACTTCCCGCATCAGTCACAATCGTGCTTGGCTGTAAATGCGGGTAAATCGCATTCAAAATCTTGGCGGTTTGCGCGACTGGTGCAGCGATCATAATCAAGTCTGCGCCAGTGACGGCAGCGGCCACATCATCAGTAAAACTATCTACTATACCGAGCTGTTTCGCCGTTTCCAAAGTGCCCGCATATCGATCAACGCCCACAATATGACTCACTGCTTGAGCCTTCTTTAGGGAGAGTGCGAAAGATCCGCCAATCAGTCCAACACCGATCAGTACAATCTTGTTAAAAAATGGACGTAGTGACGTCGCTTGGTTTTCCATCTTTGTGCCAATTCAAACGATGAGGGAATCTACAATTGCGTGCCTCATCACTTTGAAAGCGACGAGGCATCCACGCTTATACCGTGCAGGGATAAGACCCTAAAATTTTGAAGAAAGCAGCATCTTGATTCAACTCATCCATTGCTGCTTTTACTTTCGCATCCATGGCATGGCCTTCAACGTCAACATAGAAGTAGTACTCCCAATTGCCGGTACGAGCTGGACGCGATTCGAAGCGCGTCATCGACACACCATGTTTAGATAAAGGTGCCAATAGGTTGTAAACTGCGCCCGCCTTATTCGGTGTCGCTAAGACGATAGAAGTTTGGTCTTTTCCACTTGGTGTTGTGTGCAAACGCCCTACCACCGCGAAACGCGTGCGATTGTGCGGATCATCCTGAATATGCGCACTGACAATGCCGAGATTATATTGATGCCCAGCGATTTCGCTAGCGATCGCCGCCACGCTGTAATCAGCGCTCGCCATCCTCGCTGCCTCGGCATTCGAAGCCACGGCCTGACGCTCGACGTGCGGGTAATGTTGATTCAACCAAGCTTGGCATTGCGCCAATGCTTGTGAATGAGCACAAATGCGCGTCACGCCTTCCATGGTGCCAGACTTACTCATCAAACTATGCTGCACCGGAATCGCCACTTCACCACTGATGGCGAGACTGGTTTGCAACAACAAATCTAGCGTGCGGTTGATCGCACCTTCCGAAGAATTTTCAATCGGTACCACACCGAAATCTGCGGTACCCGCTTCCGTCGCTCTAAATACTTCATCGATAGAAATACAAGGCAAGGCTTCGATCGCATGCCCGAATTGTTTATACACCGCTTGTTCACTGAAGGTGCCAACAGGACCTAAGAAAGCCACCACCACACGACGTTCAAGCGCACGGCAAGCAGACATCACTTCTCTGAAAATTAATTGAATGTCGTCGCTACTCAACGGGCCACTATTTTTCTCGGCCATGTTTCGTAGCACCTGTGCTTCACGTTCTGGACGAAACACAGGAGCATTGGTCTCAGCCTTCACATGGCCGACTTCTTGTGCCACACGTGCACGCTGATTCAAAAGCTCTAAGATCGCCGCATCAATGGCGTCGATTTTTTCTCGCAAAGGGAGTAATTTATTGTCGTTCATTTCAAAACCTAAAAACCGTTTTTTGGATAGGGCTTACGCAAAACAGACGCTGGCGTTGTTGCGTTCCCTTGCAGGGCGCGACAGCACTGGCATGTGCTATCTGCTACGCGGGCAAGCAGCATGCTGCTTGAATTCCCCACTACGCCCTCGCCGTACATACGTACTGTCTTCGGCTCCGCGCCCCCGATTCAAACACTCGAGGGCAGGCTCTAGCCAGCACAATTTTGCGTAAGCCCTACTAAATTCATTGAAGCACAAAATTTCAATGAAAAATTTAAGTAAGACTATCAATCTCATTCAAGCTTTTGGCTTGATTCATCAGCGCTACGGTTTCTAGGTGATGGTGGGTACCATGCGAAGAAAGGGCTGATAAGGTCGACTATTTTATCCTGATCGAATCAGTTTTGATGCATGTCCCTCTCGCCAGTGACTCGGGGCAAAGGAACATCAAATTATTTCTTGTAGGGCGGGTGCAACCCGCGCTGCTTAGGCGCTCAATGAGCGGGCGGCGCGGGTTTCACCCGCCCTACGATATCATTTACGCTCATCTAAAAGAAGTTTATTGAATCCCTTTAGAATTTTACTGCGATTCTTTGTCAGCAGAGCAAACTTAGGGAGGCGTGAAATAAATCTGGCAATATCCCAATCAAACATTGTCATATGACGTAATTCTGTTTTCGCTCCCGCAATACGCGCACGTAAAACGATTAAATATTCGTCATTCCAAGCCCACACAACTCCCTCGCGCACTGTCACTTGCAGAAATGCTGCTTCTGGCCATTGAATCGAGTTTTGAACTAACCCACAGGAAACA
>CALKVB010000061.1 GCA_937996605.1 uncultured Oxalobacteraceae bacterium
TCATTTTGTTCTCTATGGCAAACTGCGGCTTACCAGCGACTTCAGGTTTTGTCGGTGAGTTTATGGTGATCATTGGTGCTGTTAAGTTCAATTTCTGGATCGGTATGTTGGCTGCCACGGCCTTGATTTTTGGCGCTGCATATTCTCTGTGGATGGCTAAACGCGTCATCTTCGGTGCTATTACCCATGATCACGTCGCAAAACTGACAGACTTGAATAAGCGCGAATTCTTTATGTTAGGCGTGTTGGCAATCGCTGTCATCGTCATGGGTTGCTACCCAGGTCCAGTGACTGATGCGATGCAAGTATCCGTATCTGATTTGTTGAAACATGTAGCGACATCGAAGATCCCGATGTAATGCAGAATTACTGCTTCTTCCATTCTGATGTGGAGGGAGTGAAGTTAATCGCTTCAGGGTGGAATGCACCACGAAGCAAAGATAAATGTAAGTAGAAATAACTAATATGAACCTGATACCACTACAACTTTATCCAGAAATTTTCTTACTACTGTCGATCTGTGCGATTTTGTTGATCGATATGTTTCTTGGTGAGGAAAAACGCAATGTTACTTACGCATTGAGTTTGTTGAGTATCGGTGTGTGCGGCATCTTGACGATGAACGCATCGAGTGGCTCGTCTGTATATCTGAGCAATAATATGTTCGTCTCCGATGCGATGTCGAATTTGCTTAAATTGTTCTCGTACATCGCCGTCGGTGTGACATTCATTTATGGTCGTCAATACGCTAGTGACCGCGGTATGACCAAAGGTATGTTAGGTGGCGAGTTCTACGTGATTGCTATGTTCGCGTTGCTCGGCCAGATGATCATGATCTCTGGCAATAACATGTTAGTGATTTACCTTGGTCTAGAACTGATGTCCTTGGCTTTGTACGCTTTGGTTGCATTGCGTCGCGACAATACGACCTCGACAGAAGCTGCGATGAAGTACTTCGTATTAGGTGCTTTGGCTTCTGGTTTCTTGTTGTACGGCATTTCCATGATCTACGGCGCAACAGGCAGTTTGAATCTGAATGTGATTGCGACTGAAGCAGCGAAGCTGACTGCAAATAAAAACATTCTGACTTTTGGTATCGTCTTTGTGGTTGCTGGTTTGGCCTTTAAATTGGGCGTTGTGCCTTTTCATATGTGGGTGCCAGACGTTTATCAGGGTTCCCCAACTGTCGTTACCTTGTTGTTGGGTGGCGCACCTAAATTGGCAGCGTTTGCAATCTGTTATCGTATTCTGGCAGAAGGCTTATTCCCTCAAGTGATCCAATGGCAGCAAATGCTAATGGTACTTGCGGTGATGTCGATGGCGGTCGGTAATATTACGGCGATAGCGCAAACCAACCTCAAACGTATGTTGGCCTATTCGACGATTTCACAAATGGGCTTTATGTTGTTGGGTTTCATTTCTGGCGTATCCAATGCCAATCCCGCCTTGGCTGTTGAAGCTTATAGCGCCTCGATGTTCTATTCGATCACTTACGTGATGACGACTTTGGGTACCTTCGGCGTGATCTTGTTATTGTCTCGCAATGGCTTTGAAGCGGAAGAGATCGCTGATTTGAAGGGCTTGAATAAGCGTAGTAAGTGGTTTGCTTTCATCATGTTGTTGTTGATGTTCTCTTTGGCTGGTATTCCGCCATTGATGGGCTTCTACGCGAAATTGTCAGTATTGAGCTCAGTGGTCGCCGCGGGTCAAATTTGGTTAGCAGTTGCTGCGGTCTTGTTCTCGTTGATCGGTGCGTTCTATTACTTGCGTATCGTCAAAGTGATGTACTTTGATGAGCCACAAGATCAATCTGCAATCGTAGCGAGTGCTGATATGAAGATTGTTCTCAGTGTCAATGGCTTGGCGGTGCTCTTGCTTGGTATCGTTCCCGGCCCATTGCTGACGAGTTGTGTAGAAGCGATTAAGAGTGCGCTCGCTTCTTAAGATTTTTCTCATTCTTTTTGTAGATAAGGTAAGCGCTCGTGAACGTATCACTTTTAAGTTGGATGGTGATTGGTCTGGCGCTTGCGTTTGCGTCGCTACCGTTTCTCTCCGAACGTCTGTTCGCTGTTATCGCGTTAAAGGCGTATCCACAAAAGCCTTTTTGGTTACGTCTTATTGAATTGTTCGCCTATTACTGTTTAGTTGGAATCCTTGGTTTTGCTTTAGAGGCGAATACAGGTAATCGCTTTCCCCAAAATCACGAGTTCTTCGTGGTGACATTTTGTATGTTCTTGGTTTTTGCTTTTCCTGCTTTTACTTTTCGCTACCTTCGAAAGTAAGAGAATTGGTAGATGAAAAAGCAAACTATAGATCTTCAGCTCGGTGCAGCAGAGAATCCGCATTTGGCCGAGGTGAAGATTGCTTCCAAGCGCGCATATGATGGAAGTTTTTTGCACGTCGAAAAAGATACTGTTCGCTTACCAGATGGCCAGCAAGTCACCCGTGAATACATCAAACATCCAGGCGCGGTTGTTATCCTACCTTTGTTCGAGGATGGTTCAGTTTTGCTCGAACGCCAGTTTCGCTATCCACTCAATCAAGTATTTTTAGAATTTCCCGCCGGAAAAATTGATCCAAACGAAGACTCTTTAGTTTGCGCAAAACGTGAGCTCAAGGAAGAGACAGGCTACTCCGCCAGTGATTGGCAATTTCTCTGCACTATCCATAATGCGATTGCCTATGCAGATGAACATCTGGATATTTATCTGGCACGTGGCTTGATTGCAGGTGAGGCGAAACTCGACGAAGAAGAGTTCCTAGAAACCTTCACAGCCCCAGTCTCTGAGGTGTTGGAATGGGTCAAATCAGGAAAAATCACCGATGTGAAAACTGTTATCGGGGCTTTTTGGTTAGATAAAATTCTTAAGCAAGAATGGGCTTTGTGAGTAAGTAGAAATCTATAGCATTGGCCGATACTCCGAGCAGATTAATGTCAGCGAAGATCTAACTTATTCTTTTTATTCGCACTGGGCATGTACCCAAACGCCTTCTTCACCTGCATAGAAGGTATGAAACTCATTGACCTCGAAGTTATACACACGACCAACATCAACATTTTGATAGCACCTGAAAACGACAACATTGCCAAAATTATGATTTTCCAATACGTCACCAGCACCTCGCATTTCACTGACAGGTGTCCAAGTAAGTCCTTTACACCAAATTGGATGGCTAGGCGTTACCCAAATGGTTTCTTTATTTCCTGATGCGAGGTTAGCCACAATCAACTGACAAAGCGGCTGCTCGTCTTTCACAAACACTTGCGTAACTTGACGGTAAGTATCACATCCGTGCCCTAAGGCATTACCATCAGGCGGACGCTGATCATCAGGGTAAGACAAAACCCAATCGCCCACTTGTATGGTCTCAATCGGTTTCAGACCCTCTTTGGTATGAATCAAAGTACCCGCTGCAAAACAACCACGCGGCTTAGACCCTTTCATGGATTTATTAGATTCAACTTGATCTGTAAGAATGTTTTTCATCAATTTGGCGCTATGAATGCATTAGTTTATTGAATCCAGATTCAATTCAATCAACAACAAATCACATACTAGGATAATTCGGTCCACCGCCACCTTCTGGCGTGACCCACACGATATTTTGCGTCGGATCCTTAATATCGCAAGTTTTACAGTGCACACAATTCTGCGAATTAATTTGTAGACGATCCGCACCTTCATCGGTTTTTACATATTCATACACACCAGCAGGGCAGTAACGGCTTTCTGGTCCTGCGTATTTCGCTAAATTGATGTTGACTGGAACGCTGGCATCTTTCAAAGTGAGATGAATAGGCTGATCTTCGGCGTGATTAGTGTTGGAGATAAACACGGAGGAAAGGCGATCAAACGTTAACTTGCCGTCTGGTTTAGGATAATTGATCGGGGAGAATTCAGAGGCCGGACGCAAGCATGCGTGATCTGGCGTCGAATGATGCAAAGTCCATGGTGCTTTACCACGCAACAAAACTTGATCGATCCAAACCAAAGGTGCACCGAATGCGCCACGTTTGAGTAGTGGTTTCACATTGCGCGCAACATGCAATTCTTCATGCAACCAAGAGGCTTCAAACGCTGCGCTATAAGCAGTCAATTCATCGTGTTGGCGATCCACAGTCACTGCATCAAAGGCAGCCGTAGCCGCTAACATGCCGGTCTTAATTGCAGCATGACTACCCTTGATACGGCTCATATTGAGGAAGCCAGCATCGCAACCAATGAGTGCGCCGCCTGGGAAAGTGAGTTTTGGCAAAGACTGTAAGCCACCTGCAGTAATCGCACGGGCGCCATAAGAAATACGTTTGGCACCTTCGAAATAAGTGCGAATCGCGGGATGTGTTTTGAAGCGTTGGAACTCTTCAAACGGTGAGATGTATGGGTTTTCATAAGCTAAGCCAACGACATAGCCGACCGCGACCTGATTGTTTTCGAGGTGGTATAGGAATGAACCCGCATATTGATCCATCATTGGCCAGCCCGTCGTGTGGACGACCAAGCCTGGTTTATGATGTTTCGGGTCGATCTCCCACAATTCTTTAATGCCGATACCGTAGGATTGTGGATCTTTGCCTTTGTCGAGCTCGTACTTGGCAATCATCTGCTTGCCCAAATGGCCGCGCGCACCTTCAGCGAACAAAGTATATTTCGCGTGCAGCTCCATACCAATTTGGAAGGAGGGAGATGCTTCACCCTCACGATTGACGCCCATATTGCCAGTCGCTACGCCTTTAACTGAACCATCGTCGTTGTATAGAACTTCAGCTGCAGTAAAGCCAGGAAATACCTCGACCCCCAAGGCTTCGGCTTGCTGCGCCAACCAACGTGTGACATTGCCCAACGAGATGATGTAATTGCCTTCGTTGTGGAAGCATTTAGGCACTAACCAATTCGGTGTGCGAATAGCGCTTGTCTCAGTCAACACCAAAATTTCATCTTCTGTCACAGGCGTATTGAGTGGCGCACCCAATTCTTTCCAATTGGGGAACAACTCGGTCAATGCTTTGGGATCCATGATCGCGCCCGACAAGATGTGGGCACCTGGCTCGCCGCCTTTTTCGAGGACGACAACTGATACATCCTTGCCTGTTTCTGCTGCCAGTTGCTTGAGCTTG
>CALKVB010000062.1 GCA_937996605.1 uncultured Oxalobacteraceae bacterium
AAGATTGATGTATATCGGATTTAGCCTGCACCGGAGCGATCAATAAACCACAAGCAAACAGAGGAAGACCGATCACCAGTTGACGGCGCTTAGGAGATGCTAATTTGGCAGAGAATGTAGCCATGAATTGAAATCTTCTTCACAAAAAGAGGACAAACTTCTCACAAAACTATTTCAGTGATGTGTGCTGACTCAAGCGCTATGTGCATAGCGAATTTTCACTACACACAACATGCATAAATCCAAAATTATGTCGTTTAATTCAACAGAGATCAGCGAGACTGAGCAACCATATAGTCGACCGTTGCTTTCACATCGTCATCGCTCAAATTTGCCGCGCCTCCGCGCGCAGGCATCTGCCCTTTCGCACCGGTAAATCCTTCTAACGCATGCTTATATAAGACATCCATTCCCTGAGCAATGCGTGGAGCCCAGTCGGTCTTATCGCCTGGCTTTGGCGCACCAGCCACATTGGCCGCATGGCACATTGAGCAGGTTTTTCCATAAGTCGCTTTACCGATCACATTTTCTGCAGCAGCGGGCGCTGCGGCAACCAATGGAGCACTGGCGGAAGCGACTGGCGCTTCTGCTTCTTTTTTATTACAGGCGCTGAGTAAAGCCAAACTTGCCAGAGTGAATACACTCAATAATTGAGTAGATGATTTCATGTTTTTCCTTGAATGAGTAAAGTACAAAAGAAGAGTGGTAAGCGACATGCATGGGCATGATTATATGCAATAATACTCGAAAAAAAGCGCCTCGCCTATCATGGTTTGCGCTAAAGCAAACATGCGTTACAATCAATCGCATCGGCATGCTTTCTTGATGCATATCAATTTGTTTTTCTAGAAAATATTGCATCATAGAAACCGCTGTCACAATTAGTTTCTATTAACCACGGCCAGCCAATAAGGATCACATCATGAGTCAAGACAAAATCAAAGAAAGCGAAGCACCTGCTTTAGGTCGCCGTAGATTTCTCAATACCGCCGCGATCGCAAGCATAGGAACATTGGTCGCATGTAACGAAAAACCTAGTACAGCCGGGGCGATCCCCTCTGCTTCCGCCTCAGCTGGTGGCAGTCATGCAAGTAGCAATGCACCACATTTAAAACCTGGCGAACTAGACACCTATTACGGTCTGTGGAGTGGCGGCCATACTGGTGACATGCGTGTCTTAGGACTTCCTTCTGGTCGCGAGATCCATCGCATTCCTTGCTTTGTTCCGGATGCACTGGTTGGTTGGGGCGTCACCAACGAGTCAAAAAAGGTCATGGGCACTAAAGCTGACGGTAGTCTAAAGTACACCGTAGCAGATACCCACCATACTCACGCTTCCTACAAAGACGGAAACTACGATGGACGTTACGCTTGGATCAATGACAAGATCAATAGCCGTATCGCGCGTATTCGTCTTGACTACTTTGTCTGCGACAAGATCACGCAGTTGCCAAATGTTCAGGGCTTCCACGGTATTTTCCCAGACAAGCGTGATCCTGTTGATGAGAAAATCAATTACACAACGCGCGTCTTCTGCGGCGGTGAATTTGCGACTCCTTTGCCAAATGCAGGTAGCGCAGACAGTAGCAAATATCGCTCTATGTTTAGCTGCGTCGATGCCGAAACGATGGAAGTGCGCTGGCAAGTGCTGATCGACGGCAATTGCGATTTGGTAGCCACTTCCTACGACGGAAAATTAGCCGCGACCAATCAGTACAACACGGAAATGGGCGCGCATTATGAAGACATGATGTCAGCTGAACGTGATGCCTGCTTGTTCTACAACGTAGCACGTATTGAAGCAGCGGTCAAAGCGGGCAAATTCAAAACCATTGGCGACTCCAAAGTACCCGTAGTGGACGGTACGCATGAAGCCAACAAAGATCCAAAAACCGCGCTCACAGCCTACGTTTCTGTGCCAAAGAATCCGCATGGTGTGAACGCTAGTCCAGATGGAAAGTATTTTATTTGCGCAGGCAAGTTATCCCCAACTGGCACGGTCATCGATCTATCCAAAGTGCTGGACTGGTTTGACGGCAAACTGGAAAAACTGGATGCCGCGATTGTGGCGGAAGTTGAACTCGGTCTGGGTCCTTTGCACACAGCCTTTGATGGTCGCGGCAATGCGTTCACCACTTTGTTCCTTGACAGCCAAGTAGTGAAATGGAATGTGGAAGCTGCGATCAAGTTCCACGCTGGCGACAAGACTGCAAAATATGTCGTGGATCGCCTCGATGTGCAGTATCAGCCAGGTCACTTGAATGCATCGCAATCCGAAACCAAGGCGGCTGATGGCAAATACCTTGCGGTTGGTTGTAAATTCTCCAAAGATCGCTTCTTGCCAGTGGGTCCTTTGCATCCAGAAAATGAACAAATGATCGATATCTCCGGCGAAAAAATGGTCTTGATGGCGGACCACCCAGTTCGTGGTGAGCCACACGATTTCATCATCTTCAAACGCGATCTGGTTCGTCCAAAACAAGTCTATGACTTAAACGAGTTTCCTCTGGCAACCAAAGACCCAAAGGATTCTGGTGTAGTACGCAATGGCAAAAAGGTGACCGTAAGAATGACTTCACAAGCGCCTGCATTCAGTTTGCGTGAATTCACCGTCAAGAAAGGTGATGAGGTTACTTTGATTTTGACCAATTTGGACAAGATCGAAGATTTGACACACGGCTTCGCTATCCCCAACCACAACGTCAATTTCATTGTCAATCCACAAGAAACTGCCTCTGTCACGTTCATCGCTGGCAATCCAGGCGTGTACTGGTGCTATTGCACACATTTCTGCCACGCCTTGCATTTGGAAATGCGCACTCGCATGATCGTGGAAGCCTAACCCGGTAGTTGCAGCTCCGGTGGCGTCTTGAATTTTTCTGGACGCCACCATCCCAGTGAGGCATTTTTAAATGTCTCGCCAAGTAGTAATAAGTAGGAATAAAAATGTCTTTAATGCGTAAAAACTTGGCGATCAGCGTAGATTTCTACCTGGTCGCATTTTTTCTGATACTACTAAGCTGCATCGCCAGTCTCGCTCAAGCGAGCACAGGCGCGTATGAAGCTGCTCTGCCAGCAGAACTCAAAACCGCCAAAAATATGTGTGCATTAGTTGCTTGCACCGATGTATTTCCTGGCGCGAAAAGCTTTTCAGAACGCATGGGACAACCACCTTATGTAGAGGCCTATGGCGAACCCATCGCTGGCAAAAAGACCTTACTTGGTTACGTCATGCTCTCTACTGACATCACCGACACACCTGCTTATTCTGGCAAGCCTGTCGTGACACTGATGGGCATGGATCTCAAAGGTCGTTTCGTTGGCATCAAAGTGCTCAAACACTCTGAACCGATTCTTTTGTTGGGCATCCCCGAATCAGCTCTGCTTAATTTCAATAAACAATATCTTGGTAAATCGGTCACCGATAAAATTGAGGTGGGTCAATCCCGCCCTGACGAAGGCGTGTTGGGTGTGGACGCCATCTCTGGCGCGACCGTCACCGTTATCGTGCAAAACCAGGTCATGATGACTTCTGGCATGGCGATCGCCAGACAGACTGGTATCGTCGCACCGACGGTACGTGAACCTGCAAAATATGTGCTTAGCGGCCGCCGTCTAACATGGGCCGAGTTGGTCAAACAAGGCAGTGTACAACGCCTGCTAGTTAAACCAGAACAAGTGGGCTTAGAAAAAAATGTCGTACCTTTTATCGAACTGTGGTTTGGTGATCTGAATCACCCAGATGTTGGCATCAGCCTTTTGGGGGAAAACAGTTTCAATAATTTACGTTCTCAGCTAAAGCCCGACGAACACGCGTTGTTCATCATCCGCACCGATGGCATAGAATCCTTCAAAGGCTCAGGATTTGTGCGTGGTGGCATGTACGACCGAATACAAGTAAAACAAGATGCAGACTCGTATACCTTCCGCGATCTCGATTATCTCAATCTCTATGGCATCGTCGCCGATGGCGCGCCGACTTACAATGAGTCTGCGATATTCATCATTCGCTCCAAAGCATTTTCAACTGCCTATCCATGGAAATTATCCTTCCTCGGCAATCGGGTTGACCGTGCCACGGGCACACGCAGTTTCGCCAGTTTTGATGCTAAATATTGGTTAGCAGACGAGCTCTTACAAGGTGGTAGACCTGTAGTCGAAGAAGCGGCAGCACCCTATGTTCGTATCTGGAAATCACGTGCCATCGAAATTGGCTTGTTTTGTCTGCTGCTAATCGTGGTCAGTATCGCCTATGCTTCTCGAGAAAAACTGACACGCATGTCGAATCATAAAAACAAATGGCCCGTGAATATTTTCAAATACAGCGCTTGGATCTTGAGTATCATTTTTGTTGGTTTTGGTGTGATGGCGCAACCCTCAATTACACAAGTGCTGACCTGGTTTCACTCGCTACTATTTCAATGGACTTGGTCACTGTTTTTAACCGATCCTTTTATTTTTGTATTTTGGATTTTTATCATTATTACTGTGTTCTTGTTCGGACGCGGTCTGTTCTGTGGCTGGATGTGTCCGTTTGGCTCGCTCTCAGAGGCAATCTATAAAGTCGGTGAAAAAATCGGCCTGAAACGCTTTCAGAGCCATTTACCACACGCCGTCCATGACAAGCTAAAGTGGCTCAAATATGCGATCTTTTTTGGGCTCTTGGCAATCTCGATGTTCTCTATGGGCTTGGCTGAAAAACTAGCGGAGATAGAACCTTTCAAAACAACTTTCCTAGTAGGTATTACGAATCGTGCCTGGCCTTATGGATTATTTGTCGCACTCATACTTGGCGTCTCATTATTCATCGAGCGGCCATATTGTAAATACATTTGCCCGCTAGGAGCCGCCTTGGCCATGCCGAGCACTTTCCGCTGGTTTGGCTTAAAGCGCAAGCAAGACTGCAATAGCTGTAAGGCATGCGCAGTCGGTTGCGGTTCGCTGGCGATTGATAAAGCTGGCCGTATTGATCACCGTGAATGTTTACACTGCCTCGATTGCATGGTGTTGTACACCGACGTCAAAGGCTGCCCGCCTCTATCCAAAGAACGCAAGCGCCGTGAGCGCGAAGGCATGGAAATCAAAGCAATCGGCAAAGATGGCTATTTCAT